>JAFOYI010000003.1 GCA_017391425.1 Clostridia bacterium
ATGCGCCACAGTGCCGCACCGAGAAGCTTTTGCGGGCTTTCTGAATATCTTTCGGGTCAAGCGGAGCTTTCTAATATTCTTTACAACACACAAATACCGAATTTTGATGTGATTTTCAGCGGTCGTTTTCCGCCCAATCCGGTTGAACTTTTAGGTTCTGACAGGTTTATTTCGCTTGTTGATGAGCTCAGAGATCTTTATGACTATGTTATTATTGATTCTCCGCCGCTCGGAACGGTTATAGACGCCGCAGTAATAGCATCACACTGTGACGGTTCGATAATAGTTATAACACCCGGCAAAATTCCTTACACCGAATGTCTTGATGTTAAGGAACAACTTACCAAAAGCGGTTGCAGAATACTCGGAGCAATTTTAAACGATATATACGCAAAGCGCACAAAGTACTATAAAAAGTACTACCGCCAAAGAGAATACTCACAGGATGCCAAAAAGATTAAATACAGATAACGCAAAACCCGTACCGTTAAATAACGGTACGGGCGTTTTTTATCGTTCGCTCATTTTTTTGTATTCACGCTGGGGCTGAACGCTCATATAGGCAGGTCTTATAATTTTTCCTGCATTAAGCAGTTCTTCAATTCTGTGGGCGCTCCAACCGGCAATTCTTGCAATGGCAAAAAGCGGCGTATAAAGCTCATGCGGCAGCTTAAGCATATCATAAACAAATCCGCTGTAAAAGTCCACATTCACGCTTACTCCCTTATACATTTTGCGTTCCCTGGCAATAATTTTAGGTGCAAGCTCTTCAACCGCCGAATACAGCCTGTATTCCCTGTCAAGTCCCTTTTCTTCGGACAGACTTTTTACAAATTCTCTGAAAACGGTAGCTCTCGGGTCGGAAACGGAATAAACGGCATGGCCTACGCCGTAAATAAGACCGGTCTTATCAAACGCTTCCTTGTGAAGTATTTTTTTAAGATAAGCCTCTATCTCGCTTCGGTCATCCCAATCCTTAACATTTTCCTTTATATCGTTGAACATAGCGCAAACCTTTATGTTGGCGCCGCCGTGCTTAGGCCCCTTAAGAGAACCGAGCGCCGCCGCAATAGCGGAATAGGTATCGGTTCCGGAAGAAGATACCACATGGGTTGTAAAGGTAGAATTGTTACCGCCGCCATGCTCTGCATGAAGAACCAAAGCCGCATCGAGCACCTTTGCCTCAAGCGGGGTATACTTTCCGTCAATCCTAAGCATATACAAAATATTTTCGGCGGTGGAAAGCTCTGCACGGGGTTCGTGAACAAAAAAACTGTCGCACCCGTTAAGGAAATAGTTGTACGAATGATAACCGTACACCGAAAGCGACGGAAAGCGTGCTATAAGCTGTAAGCACTGCCTAAGCACATTCGGTATAGAAGTGTCGTCCGCCTTGTCATCGTAAGAATAAAGTGTCAAAACACTCCTTGCAAGCGAATTCATCATATCCTTAGCAGGAGCCTTCATAATAATATCTCTGACAAAAGAGCCGGGCAAACGGCGATAAGAAGAAATCACATTGCCGAACTCCTTTAGCTGATCCGCCGTAGGAAGCTCGCCGAAAAGAAGAAGATATACAACCTCTTCAAAGCCGAAACGGTTGTCGCTTATAAAGCCGTCAACCAATTTTTCAACATCATATCCCCTGTAATACAAATGCCCGGGACACGGAACCTCCTCGCCGTCTATAATCTGCTTTGAAAGTATTTCCGATATCTCGGTAAGTCCGGTAAGAACACCCTTTCCGTTTACATCACGAAGACCTCTGTTTACTTTATGCTTAATATACAGCTCAGGCTCTATACGGCAATTCTCTGTACAAATCTGAGAATACTTTTCAATCTCAGGTGTTATTGCATTGTAATCTATATTATTTTTCCCGTTCATTTGATCCCTCTTTTCTTTCTCATTTTATTTTACCACAACAGCCTTTAAATTTCTTAAACTTTATGTTAATTTTGGAAAACGCAGTCTCCCATCTATCGGAGACTGCGCCGTTTTTACAGCTTTGAAAGCATTTCGTCTATTGATTTATCATTTTTAAAATCCGTCTCGCACGGTTTTTTATAAAGCGACCAACTTTCCGTAAGTGAAGAAATTTCTCCAGGATTTACTGTTTTTAGCTCACCGAGGCTTTCAACTTCAATCATATTTTCGTTTGTATAGGTTTCAAAAGAACAGCCGCCGTCCGGATATTTGCCGGTAGGATGGTTTGTATCGTAGCTTTTGCGGAAAATATCGTTGCCCAAGCAATAATAAACCGTACCGCAGTTAAGGTCAAAACCGAGCTTTATCGGTCTTGTGTATTTTCCGTCCTGTCGGAGAGTTGCATATTTGTCCCCAAAGTAAATACGGTCGTTGCTCATATCCGTATAAGGCCACACTGAAACAATGCGGTTGGGAAGCAGTCCGGTATCATTGGTATTCATCGGTATTATAAGCGTACCGCCCGTTTCGGAAACGGAAATACCCCAAACAGAAAATTCCTTAGACCTATCGGATATATTCTTTACACGCATTGTCACCTGCATATTAGCGTCGTCGCCGTCCATCTTAATTTCAAGACTTTTTGCTACTCCGTTTTCCTTTTCGGGATTCGGCGTAAAAACCGCCCCGTATTCGGTTGTTTCATAGCTTACCGGTTCAAGATCCGGATAGTATGTTTCGGGATAACTTTCGGGCGAAGTCCAGATTCTGTGTCCCGCAAGATTTTCCCAGTGCTTGCCCTCACCGTAATAATCCGTAAATATTTTATCATCTTTAGGACCGAACGCTTTACGATTACTGCAAAGTATGTTCTGACCGCCCACATAACCGAACCTTATTATTCTCGGACCTATATCGACCGTGACATATGCCTCTATAACGCCGTTGGTTATGCAAACGCATTTTCCGTAATCCTTAAATGATGCGATTTCTTTTATACTTACCATTACAATCACTCCGTTTTAATTATTTTTGCCGTATATTCACTTCCGCACGGCAAAGCCTTCGGCAGAGCCAATGAATAAAGGTCGGCGGCACGACATTCTGCGGCGAACATCAAATTTGCCGCATCCGACAGATTTTTAATATCAGACACACGCATAACAAGCGGTATAAATGAAGAATTTAACTGTTTTTTTAAGTGTTCTTCACCCCTTTTATTAAATCCCAAAACCCTTATATAAGGCGGGATTTTCATAAAAAGAGCATTGTCAAGTCCAATAAATGCCGAAAGGGCAAGACGCCTTATCCTTGCATGGGTATATCTTTTAACCTTAACTGTATTATACAATTCATCAAGGCTTGTTGCAAGCTTTATTGCAGAAAAAAGCTTATTTTCTATTCCCTCGCTTATATCCGGCAAATTTTTAAGCTCATTTTCCGTTTTAAGCCTTAAAACGGAAAGCACGGCGGTTTCAATACGGCGCATATCCGCAAAATTTTCACCGACAAAAAGGCTCTCTGCCTCCTTTGGTATATATTTCTTGCAAAAATCATAATCGCCGCAAAGCAATTTTTGCCGCAAAAGCGAAGCGGAAACAAATTCCCCCGTTTCCATAGAATCATGCGCCTGCCCCACCCTTTTTACCGTGACGAATTTAAAATCGGCACCTATACTCCTCGCCGCAAGTATATATTCAACGGCAAGATTATTGTTGGGGCCCGACAGAATACCGTTTTCAAGCCCTGCCGCCCTTTCCCGTGCGGCGGCGAAGGTCATACCGGTTGCCAGATATTCCGACAACCGTGTTCTGTATTCATCGGTTGAGAGTGCGTCAGCCGCCGTTAAAAGCTCATTAATATCACCGCACTCACTGCCGAACATAACCGTATCACAGCCTGCGGCATACAGCGCACTTATTCCGCCCAAGGCAAAATTCTGTGCAGTAGACAGCGAATAGCTTACCGGCAATTCAAGCACGGCGTCTGCACCGCATCTCAGTGCGGCGGCAGCTCTTACCCGCTTTTCCGCAACGGCAATATCGCCCCTTTGCACGAAGTTTCCGCTTATAACCGCAACAACAGTGCCAAGCTCCCTTGCCTTGTTAAGCAAATAATAATGTCCCGTATGCAACGGGTTGAATTCCGCAATTATTCCTACCGTACTCAAAAAATCACATCTTTATAAAAAAAACTTGAAAAACCGTGCTATATAAAGTATTATATATTAGTTAGATAAGATATTTCAAGATATTTTTATTGGAGGAAGTAAATCATGAAAATTTTTGTTGTAAACGCAGGCAGCTCCTCTCTCAAATATCAGCTTATTGATATGGAAAACGAGCAGGTTCTTGCAAAAGGTCTTTGTGAAAGAATAGGCGTTACAGGCGCTATTTCACACAAAACGGCAGACGGCCGCACCTATTCCGCAGAAACTCCGATGCCCACACACAGCGAGGCGTTTGAGGCTGTTGTTTATGCGCTGACAAAAAGCGACGCCAAGGTAATTGATTCGTTTGATGAAATTTCGGCTATCGGTCACCGTATAGTACAGGGCGGCAGTATTTTCCCGAATTCCTGCCTTGTTACCCCTGATGTTATAGAAAAAATAGAAGAGCTCGGCGCACTTGCTCCGCTTCATAATCCGGCACATGTGCTTGCAATCAGAGCCTGCCTTAAAACCTTCGGTGATAAAATACCTCAGGTTGTTGTATTTGATACTTCTTTCCATCAGACAATGCCGCCAAAGGCATATATGTATCCGCTTCCCTATGAGTACTATGAGAAGTACGGTGTTCGCAAATACGGCGCTCACGGCACATCACACCGTTTTGTAAGCGACCGTGTTGCCGCACTTGAAAACAAGCCTAAAAAGGACCTTAAAATAATAACCTGCCATTTAGGCAACGGCTGCTCTATAACTGCGATTAAAGACGGTGTTTGTGCAGATACCTCTATGGGCTTTACTCCGCTTGACGGATTTATGATGGGTACCCGTTCGGGAACCCTTGACCCCTCCGCTCTTACTTACATTGCCGAAAAAGAGCATCTCTCACCGGAAGATGTAAACACCATATGCAACAAAAAATCCGGTATGCTCGGAATTTCCGGTGTTTCAAACGATAACCGTGATGTATGCGCCGCCGCAGAGGCAGGAAATAAGCGTGCCAAGCTTGCCATTGAAATGCAGAGATACGAAATACTTAAATTCGTAGGCTCCTATATTGCCGCAATGAACGGAGTAGACGCTATCGCTTTCACCGGAGGTATAGGCGAAAATGATCCCGACCTTCGCCGCTATGTATGCGAAAACCTAACATTTATAGGCGCTGAAATTGATGAAGAAAAGAATCAGTTGAGAGGTAAGGAAGTTAAAATTTCAACACCTAACAGCAAGGTTGACATTTTTGTTATTCCGACAAATGAAGAGCTTGCCATTGCAAGAGATACATTGGCTATAATTTCAAAATAATCGGAGGAGCTTTATGAATATCACCGATATAAAGTCAAAAATTAACAGCGGCGCTTATGACAGCAGCTTTACTATGCTTTACGGCGACACAACTGCCGCACGGAGCCGTTATTTAAAGGCTTTAGAAAGCTTTGAATCCCTTTACGGCGAAAGAGACGGAATACGCCTGTTTTCCGCTCCCGGCAGGACCGAGGTAGGCGGAAACCATACCGACCACCAGCATGGCTGTGTTCTTGCCGGCGGCGTAAATCTTGATGTTATTGCCGTAGTCGCTCCTAACGGCGACGGTAAGACCCGCATTAAATCCGAAGGCTATGATATGGATGTCGTAGACCTGAACGAGCTTGAAAAAGACCCGTCCGAGAACGGCAGAGCCTCTGCACTTATAAGGGGTGTGCTTTCAAGCTTTAAAAAGCTCGGCGCACCTATTTCCGGCTTTGACGCCTACACAACCTCAAATGTATTAAAAGGTTCGGGACTTTCTTCCTCGGCAGCATTTGAAGTGCTTATAGGAAACATTGTGAACGGTATGTTCTATGACAATAAAGCTGATGAAATAACGATTGCAAAAATAGGTCAGTACGCCGAAAGAGAATACTTCGGCAAGCCGTGCGGTCTGCTTGACCAAATGGCAAGCTCGCTTGGCGGTTTCACCTACGCCGATTTCAACAACCCCGAAAACCCGATAACCGAAAAAATCAATCTTGATATTCATTCATTCGGTTATACGCTCTGCGTTGTTGACACAGGCGGAAACCATGCAAATTTAACACAGGATTACGCCGATATTACCATTGAGTGTAAAAAAATCAGTAATTCGCTCGGTGTTGATTTCTTAAGAGACGCCGATGTAAGCAGTTTTTACAACAAAATAGCAGAGCTTCGCAAATCATGCGGAGACCGTGCGGTGCTTCGTGCTTTCCACTTCTTTAACGAAGAGGAGCGTGTCGAGAGTCAGAAAGCCGCACTAAAATCAGGCGATTTTGAAGAATTCCTAAAGCTTGTAAACGAATCGGGAGAATCTTCTTACGATTATCTGCAAAATCTTTATTCAAATTCCGCCGTTTCCGAGCAGGGCTTGCCGCTTGCTATTGCGCTTACTAAAAAATTCCTTAACGGAAAAGGCGCTTGCCGTGTTCACGGCGGCGGATTTGCCGGCACAATTCAGTGCTATATCCCCACAAAACAGCTTGACGCATACAAGGAAATGATTGAAGCCGTATTCGGTAAAAATTCTTGCTGTGTGCTTAACATTCGTCCGGTCGGCGGTTTTGAGCTTAAAGCCGATTGACAGATAATAAATACCGCTCTGTTACAGAAAACCGTAACAGAGCGGTATTATTTTGTTGTTATTAAAGCATCGAAAGTATTTCCTGCTTAGGCATTGCGCCGACTTCACTGCGGACTGATTTGCCGTCCTTAAACACCATAAGCGCCGGTATTGAAGATACCGAAAAGCGTTCCGCAAGCCCCGGCTGTTCGTCCACATTAACCTTGCAGACCTTAATATCCTCCCTTTCGTCCGCTATCTCGTCAACCACAGGGGAAACCATACGGCAGGGTCCGCACCAAACCGCAAAGAAATCAACCAAAACAGTTTTATCGGAAAGCAATACTTCTTCATCAAAATTTTCTGTTGTTAAATTAATAACCGACATTGTTTTCACCTCTTTAATATTCTTACAAAAAATGACCCGAATATTATCGGGTCATTTGCTTTATTGCTCTTCTTTTTCCTCGTTATTTTCAATCTCAATGTCTGCAATACTTACATTAACCCGTGTTACGGCATTGCCTGTCATAGTCTGAATTTTATCCTTTATGTTTTGCTGTACCTTTTCAGCAACCTCTTTTGCCTTTGCATTCTGTTTAATGCAGATATATGCGCTGATTTCGATAGCACCGTTTATATTTTCAACCTTAATGCCTTTAAATGCGTTTTTGGTTTTCATAATACCCTTAAGGTCCATAGTTCTTTTGGAAACACCTGCAACGCCGTCAACTTCCTTAGCGGCAAGCTCTGCCATTTTTTCAAGCACCTCTGTGCTTACAGAAAGCTCTGTTCTGTCGTTAGCCATAATATATATACCTCCTGTTAATTCCTGTTTTCTTTATTATACCACATTTTTAAAATAACTCAATACTTTTATTTTACCGGAACTATTTTTATTCCTGAAAGCGGTATATTTGTCTGCGTTGTAACCACATCCTGAATTTGAAGTGTCTGAGCCGAGGTGAGTCCCTCCGACTTTACAACTATACTTATTCCGGTATCGTTCATAACCGCAAGCGCTTTTTCAAAGCCCTTTGCCTTTAAAAGCGCCTCGATATTGCTCTCGCTTTCGGCTCTGCTTGCAAGCTCCTCAACCTTTGCGAGAGCGGATTTTTTATCATCCTCTGTAAGCTTCGCCGAACTTAAGGCTTCTTTAACGCTTTCCTCCGCTTCCTTTCTTGCGTCTGCCCGTTCCTTTTTTGTTTGTGTGAAATAATCGTCGCTTTTTTCTTCACTTGCCTTGGCTGAGGTTTGCAGCGCTCCCTTAGAAGAAGAGCTGTTGCTTACATACGATGCTTCACCGAGATATTTACCTGAGGACGGAGTGTACTTCATATTAAGCCAAATTGCCCCCGCAAGCGCCAATACCATTACCGTTACCGCTATTTGTGTTTTACCGAATACCTTACCTTTTTTCATCAGAGCTTCCTCCTGCTATATATACTCTTTTTGAAGTAATATTAAGCGCCGCAGTAACGGCGTTTTGTATTTTTTCGTTAATCAGCTCGTCATCTCCTCCCCTGCATACAATAGCCACGCCTCTCACCTGAGGCATTTGCGTTGTGACAAGCAGCGCCTGTTCGCCGCCGTCGGCTGATTTTACCGTTATGTAGCTTTGCTTGTTTTCACTGCTTGTGCTTTTGGAATTGCTCTCGGTTTTATCCGCCGAAGAGCCTTCGTTTACATCTGCGTATGAATACATTATTCCGCTTTCAAGCGTAACAACAACCGTTGGATTTTCGCTGCCTGTTATTTCCTTTACAATGCTTTTTATATTTTTTTCAAGCTGTAACCTGTATTCCTCGGCGGTAATGCCGCCGTCCGAGTTGTACGAAGCTGTTTTGCCCTCCGATTTTTTTGCTGTAAAGGAAGAAATACAGATAAGCACCATGCCTATAAGTCCTGCAATAAGCATAAGCTTTGGGTTCTTCACCTTTTCCGACAGTCTTTTAAGCGATTCATTCATTTATTACCACTACCTCGTAATTTTTCGCCGCATCTGCAAGCGCATCTCTTATCTTATAATCCGGTTCATTTGAATAAATCAGTATCTTAGTAATACTTATGCTGCCGTTTTCCGTTTTATCCGTACAAACCGTAATTTTATTAAAATTTATTCCGGAGTTTTTAAGAGCCTGCGTATAAACATATACTGCGGCGTCGGTTATAAGGTCGGTTTCGGTCTGTGATTCGCAGGCTTGCTTTTCAAATTCAAAATCAAGCTTTGCGGCATTAAACGGCGCAAAGGCGACAATCACCGCCAAAAAGCAGAGGCTTAAAACATACCGCACAGGTTTGCCCATACTGCCGTCCGGAGTTATAAGATATAAAGCGCCTATCAGCACCAATGCGGCGCAAACAGATGTTAAAAAAGAATTTAACCAGCTCATTGTCCCTTACCTGCCGTAACTACTATCGCAAGCGATATAACAAACATAGCACCGGTTATGAGTAAAATTCCTATAAGTACAGACATAACAGAATCAACCGCCTTTAATATTCCCGAAATTACCGACAGAGAAAAAAGCTCCGCTGCCGCCGAGGTTACGGTAAGCACCGCACGCCATATAAGCAGCTCTGCCACAAGCGGCAGGATAACTGCGGCACAGGCTACGGCACCGTAGATACCTACGGACGATTTTAAAAGTCCCATAGATGCCGTAACCGTACCGAGAGCCTCGGACAAAACGCCGCCGGCAACCGGAACGGACGAGCCTATAATAAACTTAGCGGTTTTTGCAGTCAGAGAATCGGCAGATGAATTGACTGCGGTCTGTATTCCGAGTATCCCCACAAAAACCGTGGAAACAAAAGCCATTATAAAGCAGGAAAGCCTTTTTATAATACTTGCAATCTCGGTTTTTTTCAACAGAGGCGACACGGCGCCGCTGATGCTTACCGCAAGGTAGCCGCCCATAAGCGGAGTAACTATAAAGTTTGAAATATATGATACACCCTGAGCCGCCGCAAGCAACAGCGCACTCATCGAGGCAGAGGTTACGGGGGCACCGGACGCCGCAGTTATTACGGCAAACACCGGAATAAAGGAAAGCATAAAGGTTCCCGTGCCTTTAAGTGCATCGACAGACGCCGCAACAGTTGTAAGAACAGGCTTTGCAATAATCCCTGCGGCAGATGCCGCCGCTACATAAATTGCCGCAGAAGCGGCGCTTCCCTTAAAATCGGCAGAGGCAAGTGCCGCCGTTATAAGTATTATTGCGGTTATTTCCGCTCCTGCCTTTAAAGGACCGGACGCACCGCTTTTTAAAAATCCCCATATATGACCGAATACCCCTCCGGCAGATAATTTGTTTACCCAACCGTAGTCGGACGGATCTATGCCGTTTTCACTGAGATAATTACGGGCTTCATCAGGCAGACCTTCGCTTATATCGCCTGCTCCGCTTTTCTCATACTGCTCGGCATAAAAATCCCCGCCGCCGCTTTCCGCCGCTGCCGTAAGCGTAAGCACGCAAAACAGTACCGAAACCGCCGCCAATACTTTTAATAATTTCATTTTAAAAATCCCAATGCAACACGCAGTATTCCGGATATCATAGGCACCGAAATAATAAATACGGCGCATTTCCCGGCAAGCTCGGCCTTGCCTGCAAGCGAGGTTTGTCCGCTGTCACGGCAAGCGTCTGCTATAAATCCGGTAATATAGCCGATACCGAGCGCTTTAAGTGCTGTTTTAAAATATACCGTTCCGATAGAATAAGCCTCCAGCTGTGATCTTAAGTATCCGAGCGGAGAGACTATACCGTTTATTATACATAGCGTAACGGTAATTCCGCCTGCAATAGAAATCAGCAGTGCATACTCGCCCTTTTGCTGTTTAAGTGTAATTGCAAGCACAGCGGTAATAATACAAATCGCAAGTATTTTGAATATATCCATATCTCACAGTCCGAAAAGGCTTTTAACCGAGGAAAATAGGTCGGCTATTGCATTAACAACCATAAGCAGTACAACCACAAGACCGGCAAGGGTTGTAAGCATTGCCTGGTCCTCTCTTCCTGACCTTACAAGCACCAAATTAAGCACCGTCACTATTATGCCTATTGCCGCTATCCTGAAAATAAAATCGACATCCATTGATTTCACCTACAAAAAAAACACACAAATAAACAGTCCGCCCAAAACGCCCAATGTGCCGTAAAGCCGGCAAAGCTCACCGCATCTTTTTTCCGCATCATTGCACTGCTTTTGCATAAGTGCTATGTAAAGCTCCGTGCGCTCACATTCTGCGTCTGAGTCCGTCATTCCTATATTAACAAAAAATTCTTCAAGCAGCTCGGTATCGCTCTTTAACAGCCATTCACCGTCAAGCTTTACGCCGTTGTGTGAAAGCACAGCGGTTTTCCCGAAGCTTTTGTCCGTTATCTCCCCTATTTCCCCTGCGCCTGCCCTTATCCTTTCCTTAAGCTCTGTCATGGAGCATATAATTTTATGCAGCTTTTTTTCACGCATTTTAAGCTTATAGGAATTATAAAAGCCAAACCCCGCACACGAAATAAATATAATAATAAGCCCCGATAATTTAAACAGCCACGCCACTGATAAGCTCCTTTGTATTTATAAATCTTATTGTTCCGCCGTGCAGCTGCGGCAAAACTGCTATTTCGGATATTGCACCGCTTTTTACAAGCGAAGCGGTGACCTCTCGTTTAAGAATATCCGCCGCACTGCCTATATGGGCAGTGGTTATAACGCTTACTCCCGCACAAAAGCTTTCCCTTACCCGAACAAGCTCCGCCTGTGTGCCTATTTCATCGAATACGGCGATATCGGGAAACATTGTTCTGACCGCAATTTCAAGTCCCAGTGCCTTGTCCGCCGTAAGCAGTACATCGCTGTTGGCTCCGAGGTCATTTTCGGTTTTTCCGCCGGAACTGCCGGATATTTCTCCCCTGCTGTCTATAACGGCAACACGGTATGTTTTTCCGCAAAGTCCGTCTGAAAGCTGCCTTATAAGGTCACGCAAAACCGTGGTTTTTCCGATTCCGGGCGGTCCTGCTATAAGCAAACCGCCGCCTTTGTACCGCCTTGCTATATCGTTTGCGGCACCGAAAATCTCCCTTGCTATCCTGATATTTAAAGATGACACATTATTCATTGTACCGCCTGATAACAGTGTACCGCAAACACCGGCACGGTGCCCGCCGTTCATCATAATAAATCCGTTTTTAAGCTCCTCGCTGTGTGCATAAACAGAGCTTTTGCATAAAAGCTTAAAGCTCTCATCAATATCTTCCTTTTTTGCTGTTAAAACATTATTTGTAACAGAAAAAGATATCTGTCCGTTTTCAAGAACAAATACCGTCTCACCGCCTACAGTAAGCGCTACGGGCAGCTCGCACCTGAGCCGTATTTCCTCTGCGTTCTGCTTTACAACCGCCGGCAGCTTTTTAAGAATATCCCTTATTCTCGGGGCAACTCCGTACAGGGCACTTTCAAATTTACCTTTGTTTTCCATTTTCCTCACCTCACAGTAAATAATATGAAAAGGTTGTCCCTAATATAACTTGTATTTTTTTAAAAAAATGTGGCAAAGTATTAAAAGAAATATTACGGAGGTAAATTATGAAAAAATACTTTTCTTTATTTTTGACATCAATTTGTATTTTGTCCTGCATCACACTGTCGGGATGCGGCAAAATGAAAACCAAAGGGGAGATTTATTTTCTCAATTTCAAACCCGAGTCTGCTTCGGTTTATGAGGAGCTTGCCGCTAAGTACGAGGAGGAAAAGGGCGTAAAGGTTAAGGTTGTGACTGCGGCTGCAAACAATTACGAGCAAACCCTGAAGTCCGAAATTGCAAAATCGAGCGCCCCTACTATTTTTCAGTTGAACGGTCCTATAGGCTATGACAGCTGGAAGGATTACTGCCTTGATATTAAGGACAGCAAGCTTTACGATATTCTTTCCGACAAAACGCTTGCCATCAAAGACGGCGACGGAGTATACGGAATACCCTATGTGGTTGAGGGCTACGGTATTATTTATAACAATGCGATAATGAAAAAATACTTTGAACTGCCCGATAAGAAAACCGACCTTACCTCAGCCGAACAAATAGACAGTTTTGATAAGCTTAAAGAAGTAGTCGAGGATATGACGGCAAACCTTAAAAGCCTCGGTATAGAGGGTGTTTTCGCATCCACTTCCTTAGCGTCGGGCGAGGACTGGCGATGGCAGACTCACCTTTTGAATGTTCCGCTTTACTATGAGTTCAGCGAGGACGCCGGCGAAGACTCGGACCCCACCGTATTCGGTCTTAAAGCTAAGGATATAAAGTTTAAGTACTCTGAGAACTTTGATAAAATATTTGATTTGTATATTAATAACTCTGTTACAAAGCCTACCCTTTTAGGCTCAAAATCCGTTGCGGACTCTATGTCGGAATTTGCACTGGGAAAAGCCGCAATGGTTCAAAACGGCAACTGGGCTTGGTCTCAAATTTCCGATGTCAAGGGCAACACCGTAAAATCAGAGGATATTAAAATGCTCCCGATATATATGGGCATAGAAGGAGAAAAAGGTCAGGGTATATGCGTCGGAACAGAGAATTATCTTGCAATAAACAAAAAAGCCACAAAAGAGCAACAGGAAAATTCTCTTGATTTCCTTTATTGGCTGTTTTCAAGCGAGACCGGAAAGAAATATGTCACCGAAAAGCTCGGTTTTATAACCCCTTTTAACACATTTACGGAAAACGATCAGCCTGACGATCCGCTTGCAAAGGAAATATCTCGTTATTTAAACGATGAATCAGTAAAAAGCATACCTTGGATATTCACATCTTTCCCGAGCGAATCATACAAAAAGAGCGTAGGCAGCGCATTGCTCGACTATGTTCAGGGTAACAAAAAATGGGACGAAGTAAATAAAACAATATCTGATAAATGGAAGAGTGAACACAAGTAAATGAACAAGACCGTAAAACGCTGGTTTCCCGTTTTTGTACTCCCTACTCTCATTGCCTTTCTTATTGCTTTCGTTATACCTTTTGTGCTGGGTGTGGTTCTGTCATTTACGGAATTCAGAACTGTTGCGGACGCAAAATTCATGGGACTTAACAATTATATAAGGGCGTTCGGCGATGATTCTTTATTTCTTGATTCATTATGGTTCACGGTAAAATTTGCGGTGGTATCGGTAATCGGTATTAATGTTATTGCCTTTATATTAGCCCTGCTTTTCACAAGAGAACTGCCGGGCACAAACTTTTTCCGCACCGTCTTCTTTATGCCGAACCTTATAGGCGGAATAGTTCTCGGCTATATATGGCAGGTAATTATAAACGGTGTGCTTTACAGGTACGGTTATTCAATAACATCAAATCCCGTATACGGCTTTTGGGGACTTGTTATTCTTATGCACTGGCAGCTTATCGGGTATATGATGATAATTTATATAGCCGGAATACAAAATATCCCCGGTGATATTATGGAGGCTGCTAAGGTGGACGGCGCCGGAGCCTTTACCGTTCTTACAAGAATAACAATTCCGTCTGTAATGCCCTCTGTTACGATTTGCCTTTTTCTTACGATTACAAACTCATTTAAGCTTTTCGACCAAAACCTTGCCCTTACCGCAGGCGCACCGGGCGACCGCACTCAAATGGTAGCGCTTGATATTTACAACACCTTTTATTCAAGAACGGGATTTGAGGGCGTAGGACAGGCAAAAGCTGTTATATTTTTTATCATTGTTGCGGTAATCTCCTTAACACAGCTTTATATTACACGCAGAAAAGAGGTTGAAAGCTGATGGGCAGAAAGATTTTCAATATTATTTCGTTTATACTGCTTGTCGGCTTCGCCGCCGCATTTATATTTCCTATTGCGGTTATATTAATAAATTCCTTTAAGGCTAAATTTTCAATAAACTCGTCACCCTTTTCATTACCTATGGGCGATGAATTTGTAGGTCTTTCAAACTATGAAACCGGCATAAAAAGCACCGGCTTTCCGCCGGCGTTCGGATGGTCGCTTTTTATCACGGTGTTTTCGGTAGCCCTTATTATAATTTGCACTTCTATGTGTGCCTGGTATATTGTGCGTGTTAAAAATCTTTTTACCGGAGCGCTTTATTATGCGCTTGTGTTCTCAATGATAGTTCCCTTTCAAATGGTAATGTTTACAATGTCGAAAACCGCAAATTTCTTGCATCTTGACAATCCCCTTGGTATAATATTTATATATCTGGGTTTCGGTGCGGGACTTTCGGTATTTATGTTTACGGGCTTTATAAAAACAGTGCCTTTAGGAATAGAGGAAGCGGCAACGATAGACGGCTGCTCGCCCATTCAGACCTTTGCTCTTATAGTTTTCCCCATTCTAAAGCCTACCGCTGTAACCGTTGCGATACTGAATACTATGTGGATATGGAACGATTATCTTCTTCCTTACCTTGTGATAGGCAGTGATTATAAAACCATCCCTGTTGCCGTACAGTATTTAAAGGGCGGCTACGGTTCGGTTGATATGGGTGCTATGATGGCAATGCTCGTCCTGTCTGTAATACCGGTAATCGTATTTTACCTGTCCGGTCAGAAATATATTATAAAAGGGGTTGCAGCAGGTGCTGTTAAAGGATAAGGACGCAAAATATCAAAAAGAAAGCGGAGTGCTTTTGCATATATCCTCCCTTCCGGGCGTTCACGGTATCGGCTCTTTCGGGAGCGAGGCATACGAATTTTTGGATTTTTTAAAAAACTCCGGTCAGAAGTATTGGCAGATACTGCCGCTTTGTCCTGTCGGAAAAGGAAATTCGCCTTACAGCTCCGTAAGTGCGTTTGCAGGGGAAATTTTGTTTATTGACCTTAATACGCTTGTAAGAGACGGTTATTTAAGTCCGGATGACATAAAGGAATGTGATTTTCCCGAGCATACAGACTATAAAGCCGCCCGCAGCTTTAAACTGCCGCTTATAAAAAAAGCGGCAGACAATTTTGATATTAAAAAGCGTGATTTTAAAAGGTTTTTACAGGATAATTCATACTGGCTCCCCGATTATGCGCTTTTTATGGCAATTAAAGAGGTATATCACGGCAAAAGCTTTACAGAGCTTGAGGACGGACTGAAATACCGCTTGCCCGAGTCAATAAACCGATTTAAAGAAAAACACGCTGAAGAAATACTGTTTTACGAAATCACCCAGTACTTTTTCTTCACGCAATATTTTGAGCTTAAAGCTTACGCAAACAACAACGGTATAAAAATAATAGGCGATATACCGTTTTATGTTCAGCTTGAAAGCGCAGATGTATGGAGCAATCCCGATATTTTCAGGTTGGGGCGTGATATGACTCCCGTAACGGTTGCAGGCGTACCACCCGATATTTTTTCCGAGGACGGTCAGTTATGGGGCAACCCGATATATGACTGGGACTTTCAAAAAACCAACGATTATGCCTGGTGGCGTTACCGTCTCATACACAATTCGAAGCTCTATGATGTAATAAGAATAGACCATTTCCGTGCGTTTGCCGATTATTATACAATTCCCTACGGCTCAAAAACCGCCAAATGCGGAAAGTGGGAAAAGGGTGTAGGTATGCCTTTTTGGAATATTATGAACAAATCGGTTGACGCTGATATAATAGCAGAGGATCTGGGTGGCGACACCGTAGAGGTTGAAAATCTTATAAAAGAAACCGGTTTTCCGAATATGAAGGTACTACAATTTGCGTTTGACTCCGACCTCAATAACCCGTTTTTACCCAAAAATTACGATAAAAACTGCGTATGCTATACAGGAACGCACGACAACGATACCACACTCGGGTGGTTTTTAAAGCTTTCGTCTAAAGAAAAAAATATGTTTTCGCACATTGTCCCTGCAGATGAAAGCGGTTCTGTCGTATTAAGCCTTATTTCATTTGCAATGAAATCTAAGGCAAGAATTGTTATTATACCCTTGCAGGACTATTTAGAGCTTGACTCATCAAGCAGGCTCAATACCCCGGGCGTACCGTCGGGCAACTGGGAATGGCGGCTTAAAAAGGAAGATTTTAACGAAGATCTGTTAAATACTGTTAAACGGCTGTCTGCCAAAAGATAAAATTTACATTTACAACACAAAAGCGCCGCCACAGTGAAAAAACGATTATCGGAATGGCTTTTGTGAGATGAAAGCCGTTACAAAAAATTGAAAAAGTAATAGATAAATAAGCAAATCGGGACAGACTAAAAGGTCTGCCCCGATTTTAATGGTATTTTTTATTTTTTAAGCCGATCTTCAAAAGCAAACAGCTTAATAATTACAAAGGTAACCGGACCCCCGATTACCATAGCAATGGTAGTTGCCCAGAATTGATTTATTTTCAGCACATTTATAGTCAGCATACTTGCAAATGTGTAAATTAAAAAATTAGGTATATATGACAGTAAAAAGTAAAAGTATTTTTTAACGGAAAGCTTACATTTAAAGACTATTTTGCTGTTAAGTATGTAATTTATCGTAAGCGAAATTATATAACCTATGTACGCAGAAATATTCTGCTGTATTTTAAAATGTGCAAGCCAAGAAAAAAATGCTGTATTGAATGTATTTATTATTCCTATCAAACAAAAGCCTATGAACTTTTTATTTAAGAATGTGTTTTTCAGTCGTATGCCGAATTCACTCAATATGCACTCGCCTCTTTTCCGTAAAAGCCATTATATCAAAAAGACGGAAAAAAGACAAGCAAAATTTATTAAGCGAAAAGCTTTTTCACCGCAGGAATACGGAATATAATCGCCGCCGCAACAGTTGTAATAACAAGCTCAGGCAACATATAAAAGCCGTTGTAAGCCAAAGAATAAAGGATAGGACGGTTTGTAAATAAGCTGCCGAAAATTTCAAACTGCTCAAGATTTTTAAATATAACATAGCCGGATATAAAGTGGCTTACAAATCTCAGAAATATTGCAAGTGCAACGCCGCCGCAAACGCCCGCATAGCCTTTTTTCGCAAAAATTCCGGCAATTCCCAAAACGGTAAAAGCTATGATATAATCAAACACTATTGTTCCTATAAGCATTGCCGGCGTAAGGCCCCATGAAAGAACCTGTGCAAGGCCCAAGGCCAACTGTCCGAGTGCAAAAACAAATGCACTGCCGAATCCCCATTTCAGTCCGAATGCAACCGAAATTATCACTATCGGTAACATAGAAAGCAGTGTAACCGACCCGCCAAGCGGCATTTCCACTACCTTAATAAGGCTTAGTACCGTTGCGAGAGCTACAAAGACTGCGCTTAAGGTAAGCTTGTAGACAGAATTTTTTGTTTTTTCCATTTTTTAAACACTCCTTTTTCATTATGCAATCCCCTGCGAATAAAAAAAGCCGCAGGCAACACTGGCCTGCGGCAATACTTCTTGCGTATTTTCCTACGACGGCATTATCCGTATCAGGTCACAGGTCGAAGTCATAATATAACGGACTTCCTCTCAGCCTGAGTTTCATCAAGCTCCCTAAATTGCAATGACATTATAGCACCGAACATTTGAATTGTCAAGCGCTGTTTCGGGCATACGGCAATTAATCTGCGTCATCTCCTTTATATTTGCGCTTTGTTGCCAGTCCGCCCCTAATGTGCCTTTCTTGCTTATTTTTTTCAAGCACCTGCTTAACGCTGCGGTAAAGCTGCGGATTTTCATGGCACAATCTTTCGGTAACATCTTTATGTACGGTAGATTTGCTTATTTTAAATACCTTTGCCGCAGCTCTCACTGTAGCGCCCGTATCCAATATATATTCCCCTAATATTTCGGCTCTGTCCCGTGTTGCTTCTTTCATACAATCGGCTCCCCTCATAGGCATTTAACGCCTGTCGACTAATTAATTGTATGATTATTCTTTTAAATTTATACCTTTCAAGGAAACCTGTACAGGAAACGGAATGTGTGAATATTTTTTAGGGGTAGACATTTGAAATTAATTCGTGTACAATACTACCGTTCCGCAAATGCTGAAAATAATTTTTAAAGCGAGGAAAACATATGGCTGTATTTTTTGATGAGAAGACAAGAATATTTTATCTTGAGGGAAAGAATGTAACATATTCGTTTTTTGTGGATGACAGCAGATATTTAGAGCATTTGTACTTCGGTGCGAGAATTGCAAGAGACGATATAAGGTACACCGCATTTGAGGGCAGAGGTTCATTTGAAGCAATATCTTCGCAAAAATGCACATATAATTTAAAAAATCCCGAAATATCTTTTTTCGGTCTCGGAGACTACAAAGAACCGACCGTTCAGGTGCAAAACCCTGAGGGCGACAGAATAAGCGAGCTGTTGTTTGACGGTTATGAAATACTGAGCGAAAAGCCGAAGATAAACGGAATGCCCTCTATGGACGGCGGCGAAACCTTAGTTGTTCATTTAAAGGATTCCGTTACCGACTTTGCGGCAGACCTTTACTATACCGTTTATGACGACGCCGATGTTATAGCAAGAAGAGCGGTATATAAAAATAAAGGCAGTAAGCCCGTAAAATTGCTTAGGGCCTATTCCTTTGCATTCGGACTACCTACCGGAAAATACGATATGCTCTCCCTTTACGGCGGTTGGGCGACAGAGAGACATACCGAAAGATATCCCCTCCACCACGGTGTATCTTCAGTAGATTCAAAAAGAGCAACATCGTCCGCAACGCTTAATCCGTTTGTAGCGGTATTGGAGCCTGAAACTACCGAAGCATCCGGTAATGCATACGGCTTTAGTCTTGTATATTCTTCGTCATATGTTTTAAAGGCAGAGGTCTGTTCTTCGGGAGAAGTGCAGATTACGGGAGGAATAAATGACTTTGATTTTTCTTGGCTGCTAGGTGAAAACGAAAAATTTGAAACTCCGGAAATCGTAATAGCCTACTCCGCCGACGGTATAGGCGGTATGAGCCGTGAATTCCATAACGCTTACAGAAATCACCTTATTAACAAGCGATTTGTAAACAAGGAGCGTCCTGTTGTTATAAATAACTGGGAAGCTACATATTTCGATTTTGATAACGAAAAGCTGTTGAGAATAGTTGACGCTGCCGAAAATACCGGAATAGATACATTTGTACTTGACGACGGGTGGTTTGGCAAGAGAAATGACAGCAAGAGAAGTCTTGGCGACTGGTATGCAAATACAGAAAAGCTGGAGGGCGGTTTAAAAACCGTAATAGACTATGTTCATTCAAAAGGAATGAAGTTCGGTCTGTGGTTTGAGCCGGAAATGATAAGCGAGGACTCCGACCTTTACCGCAAGCACCCGGATTATGCCATACAAATACCAGGCAGAAAACCGTGTCTTACAAGAACACAGCTTATGCTTGACCTTACCCGCAGTGAAGTAAGAGATTATATAGTAAAAGCCGTAAACAGCGTTCTTAAAGAGAATAAAATAGAATATGTAAAGTGGGATTATAACAGAAATGTGACTGAGTTTTATTCCCTCGGCAGAGACGCCGAAAAGCAGTGCGAATTTGCCCACAGATATGCTTTGGGACTTTATGATATATGCGAAAGAATAGTAAACGCCAATCCGGATATATTCTTTGAAGGCTGTTCTGGCGGCGGAGCAAGATTTGACCCTGCAATGCTTTACTATTTTCCGCAGATATGGACATCCGACGATTCGGACGCCGAGGAACGCACACAGATACAGTACGGCACATCAATAGTTTATCCGCTGTCTGCAATGAGCTGTCATGTTTCGATATGCCCGAATCACCAGACCGGAAGAACCACGCCTATGAAAACAAGGGCGGATATAGCTCATTTGGGCGCTACGGGTTATGAGCTTAATATTGCCGATATGGAAAAGTCAGCACTTGAAAACATCAGTACCGAGGTCGAAGAGTATAAAAGGTGTTCCGATTTGATAATCGGCGGTGATCTTTACAGAATAGACGACCCGAATACATCGAATTACTTTACGGTTGCGGTAGTTTCAAAGGACAAATCAAAAGCAATACTTTTAACATACAGAAGAATGGGACGACCCAATTCCGAGGTGAAGCGTGTAAAACTGCAGGGTCTTGACAAAAATAAGAAATACAGAATTGAAGAAAAAGACCTTATTTTAAGCGGAGCAACCCTTATGAATGCCGGAATACCGATAAGCTATCCTCAGGGTGACTTCGGAACCCGCAAGTTCCATTTGACCGAAATATAATCCTGCATTTTAACTTGCCCATTTATTCCAAAATAAAAGTAAAGGAATAAATGGGCAAAAATTAACGGTGCAATTTTAACGGAATCCATACAATATCAAAAAACAAAATCTTTTGCTTGACATATCGTTATATTGCATTTATACTAATACAAGTGATTTTTGAAGGCATAGCTCAGTTGGTTAGAGTACCTGCTTGACATGCAGGGGGTCGGTGGTTCAAGTCCACTTGTCTTCACCATAAAAGCCTGAAGCCCACCGAAAACGGTGGGCTTCAGGCTTTTATGTATTAAATTCTTATTACTTAAGCAGTTTTATTTTTCCTATAACCGGCAATTCCTTTGCTTTCCCCTGTGCCGCATATATTATACCGATTATTGAAAACACGGGAAACACAAGTCCGACTATCGCAGTTGCAAGCGCTACAGTTTTATACACTATCCAAACAGGGCCAAAAGCTACGGCAGCTAAGATATTCAATACTACTTTTCGGATAACTGTATATGCTACCTCGCCGATAAAAAGTAACAAACCCTGGTTTGCGTGGAAACGGGCAAACTTTGATTTCGGTGCCGCAATAAGCGGAACTAACACGAGTACGCCTATGTAAGCCAGTATAGCATATACTTTATTGTTTACAATATCTGTGCTTTCAAAATCCGCAGTTTTATCCTCGGTATCGGTAAAGCTATTAAAATTATTTAAAAAATCGTTCTGTGGGTTTCCCTGACTTTCACCGGATTTATCGGCAACAGGTGCGCCGCAGGAAGGACAAAAATTATCGTTTTCGTTTAGTTCTTTTCCGCACTTGGTGCAAAATGCCATTTTAAATTCCCCCATTTTATTTTTCTTTAATAAAAAGCGTATATCAACATAACGGCCTCAATAATAACAATAGCAGGTACGCCTATCATAAATTTTTTCCTGCGTGTTTTGTGGCGCACGGCCAGCATTGCGATATACATACCAATGCCTCCGCCTAAAACCGTAAGCAACATAAGCGAATTTTCACTGATACGCCATTTGTTTTTAACAGCACGCCGTTTATCGGATATGCACACTACCGCAGAAAGAAGATTTATAATAACAAAATACCAACAGGCATAAAAGCCGATATCCTTCAAATACACCACCGATTGTATTTTAACATATCTATACAGCTTTTTCAATTTGTTTTTTCAGCTTATTAATTATTCTTTTTTCAAGTCTCGATATGTAAGACTGCGAAATTCCGAGAGTATCCGCAACTTCTTTTTGGGTATACTCTTCGTAGCCGTTCATACCGAAGCGCATTTCCATTATCTGTTTTTCCCTTGGCGGCAGCTCGCCGACAAAGCTCATAAGCAGATATTTTTCGTCCTCCTGCTCTATTCCCCTGCCGACCTCGTCGCCGTCACTGCCGAGAACATCGGAAAGCAAAAGCTCATTTCCGTCCCAGTCAATATTAAGCGGCTCATCTATTGATACCTCGTTTTTTTTGGAGGCATTTTTTCTTAAATACATAAGGATTTCATTTTCAATACATCTTGAGGCATATGTTGCAAGCTTGATATTTCTGTCCGGGCAAAAGGTATTTACCGCCTTGATAAGTCCTATTGTGCCTATCGAAATAAGGTCTTCAATATTAACCGAAGTTGAATCGAACTTTCTTGCGATATAAACGACAAGCCGCAAATTATGAACTATAAGTTTATCCTTTCCGCTTTGTTCGCCGCTTCTAAGCAGCTCCTGTTCCTCTTCTGCCGAAAGCGGCGGAGGCAATGTTGCGGCACCGTTGATATAAAAGGTCGGTTTAACTATCCCAAGCCTTATAAGAAATATTTGAAACAAAGCTCTAACTTTCATAATTTTTCTTCCCTACAAAAAAATTTTAGGATTTACTATTGCCTGATAATCATCGTTAAGCCGTGTTTTGGACACGGCGAGTATTGGCTTTTCGAGTTCAACTGTGCGTTTGCCGTCCGTTACCGTAGCCCTGTCGCATCTGAATCCCTCAAGCGCTCCGGTTCCAGATACAGTTCCGCACGGCATAAGTCGGTATCTTGATTTCAAGCCCTCGTTGCTGTTAATATCTATATTCCCGAAAAGTGCCGCCGCTCCCTTACTGTCGGTTATAATAACCTCCGAATTACCGAGGGCGTCTTCTATGGAATTTCCGGTATCGATAATTCCGCTCATATTTATTTTTCCGTCACCCGCAAATACCGTAATGTTACAGCGCTCCGCTAAAGCCGAATTCTTTTTTAAAAGAGAGTACAGTGCCGTATACAGCAAATAAACCGTTACCGAAGAACCGATCAGCACTGCCGGAGAAATATTAAAATAAACCACCGAATTTATAACGGTCATACCGTTAGGCTTAAATAAATACCAAAATGCGGTCATAATTCCGCCGTAGGCAAAGCAAACAAGCATAAGCACCGCACAGCTTCTTAAAAAACATTTAAGACTTTTAAAGCCGAAGCATATAAGCACCATCACCGCACAATCTGCAAGTCTTATCAGCACTCCGATAAATGTGCCGACATTCGGAAGAAATATGTAAAGTGCAGACAAACCTCCGACTAACGCCGCCGCAATTTGCCTTACCGCAGGCGGCTTCAGCTTGACGATTTTTCCCGTTACCAGCAAAAGCATATAATCCACAATAAGATTTAAAATTACGAGTATATCGGCGTATATTACCATAACCTCACCGCATTTCAAAAAGAAACTGTAATAGTATTATACGCTTGCACTGTTGTATATTATGTCACTCCGAGACAGCGGATTTTGTCAGCTTAAAAAGAAAAAAGGCACCGAAAACGGCACCTTTTATTATATTGTTCCTCTGTAAAAAAGACCTCTTGTATAATTTTCGCTCGGCGGCGAACCTTTTTTATACAAATCGATTATTTCTTTGACCCTTTCGGGCTTTTCATCTGTAAAATAAAGAACCGCAAAATCCACCGATTTAAGATCCTCGGTTTTATCCGCAAGCCATACGGGAACGGAATTAAGCATTTCGCTCGCTCCTGCACGGCAGCGCACGGTGAATTCTGTATTTCGCCTGTCGGTAATTTTTCCTTTTTTATCACACTTACGGCAGTCCCTGCCGTTTTTTAACGGACAGTTTTTAAACAGCATAAGCGGTATTTTACCGTAAGCGATTATACCCTTAGGAACCGGTGAATTCAGTGTTGCGGCAGCCGGCAGTGTGATTTCATTCGAAAGTATTATAGCTTCTGCGCCCATACCGCTTACAGTACAGGCACTTTCGGAATTATATACATTAATTCCGGTGTCCGCTATTACCGAAAAGCCCTCTTCCCTTGCTATTTCCATAGCGGAAATATTGCCGCAAAGCGCATATTTAACTCCTTTTTCTTTAAAATACGGAAGCCTTGCCTTAATATATTTATCGTCGGCAAACCTCGGTATATCGACGGCGAAGGGAATACTTTCGGGCAAATGCGTGATATTTTTTTCAAGCGGGAAAATAAGCATTTTAACATCACATAAATTTTTCGGTATCTGCTCTTCGTTTTCGCACCTGATATATATTTCGGGAGCCGCAAGCCGTTTTTTATCCGGCAATATTTCAGTGTATACGGCATTGTTTTTTTCTTTTATCTGTGCGGCTCTTTTTTCGTCAAGCAGAGATACCGCCTGTCTTCTTAAAGAATTTAACTGCTTTGCGCTTACAAACAGTCCGCCGTCACATTGAATTTTAATAGCCTTAAGGTAATACGGCGTACCGCCGAGCTTGGAAATACCCTCTTTAAGCGATTGCTCGGTGGCAGATGAATTTAAAGCTTTTTCGGGAACATCACCGCATACCTCAACCGTATTAATACCGTCCGACAGTAAGAGTGTTGTCCTCTCTCCTGCTCTGACTGTAAGCCTGCCGTCAAGAGCAACCGAAGTGCGTTCGTTTCTGTAAATCTCATGCAAAAACGGAAATGCCTTTTCTGCGGCTTTAACATCCTCCTTTGTTCGTATACCGAACATTTCGGCGCCGGTTTTTTCCTTATAATATCCGTCTGTAAATCCGGAGCGTGAAAATACATTTTTAAGTGTTTCATAAAGCCTGTCCGGCACGCTGCCTAAGTCTATGGCGGCTCTGCATGCAGAGGTTGCCGCCGCAACATATTCGGGGCGTTTCATTCTTCCCTCAATCTTAAAGGAAGTAACACCCATTTCGGCAAGCTCGCCTATGTAATCGAATAATGATAAATCCTTAAGACTTAAATCATACCCGTTACCGCCGGGAACTTTAAAAGGCAGTCTGCACGGCCCTGCACAGCATCCCCTGTTTCCGCTGCGTGAGCCTAAAAATGCAGATAAAAGGCATTGACCGGAAACGGACATACAAAGCGCACCGTGTACAAAAACCTCAACCTCAAGTGCTAAACGCTTCGCTTCACTGCAAAATTCCCTAAGCTCTGCCTTTGACATTTCACGGGCGGCAACCACCCTGCAAAAGCCGAGTTTTTTTAAAGCCGCAAGCGCCGCCGGAGTATGAACCGACATTTGCGTTGAGGCATGAAGCGGCAAATCCGGCAAAAGCTTTTTAAGTGCCGCCGCCAGACCCAAATCCTGTATTATTATACCGTCAATTCCGCAGTTATAAGCCGTTTTGGCAAGATTAAAGGCAGATTCAAGCTCGCTGTCCTTAATAAGTATATTAAGGGTAAGGTAGACCTTAACCCCTCTTATATGGCAGTAGCTTACGGTGTCCGCAAGACCTGCACTGTCAAAGTTTTCGGCATTTCTGCGTGCGGAAAACTCTTTGGCGCCGAGATACACTGCGTCAGTGCCGCTCCTTACTGCGGCAATAAGCATTTCTTTATTCCCTACGGGCGATAATACTTCGGTTATACCGGAAAGGCTCATTTATCCTGTATCCTCATCTGATTTGAAAAATCGGGTTCTTTTCTTTTATTTTCGTGGCGTTTTTTTATTTCTGCCAACTCTTTCTGTACCTTTTTGGCCTCGTCCGATGCCTCAAGTGCCGCCATTATGGCAACCATTGTAGTGGAAAGTGTAGGATTGCGTTTTGTAATTCGGCGCAGTCTTTGCTCAAGCTCCTCGCCGAGTTCATTCAAATATTCCTCACTGTCATCGCTTTTGACAGTGTAATTAACACCGCCGACAGTCAGTTTAATTTGATTTAACATTATGCGTCCCCCTTTTTGTTTTATATTATTATAATATACCATTTTTAATTAAATTTAAAGTATTTTTTAACACTCTGCTTTACATTGAAAATTTAAACTGTTATAATAAATAGCATATTGGAGGAATTGATTATGAAATATATTGTATTACTGTGTGACGGAATGGCTGACACACCCAATTCCGCACTTGACGGAAAAACACCGATGGAATGTGCAAATAAGCCTATTATGGATAAGCTTGCCGCTGTTTCCGAAGTGGGTATGTGCCGCACCGTTGCCGAAGGCTTAAAACCCGGCAGTGATGTTGCAAATCTGTCTGTAATGGGTTATGACCCTAAAATCTGCTACACCGGCCGTTCACCGCTTGAGGCGGCTTCAATAGGCGTGGATTTAAAGCCTACGGATGTAGCGCTCAGGTGCAATATAGTAACCCTTTCGGATGAAGAAAGCTATGAAGATAAGACCATGGTTGATTACTGTGCAGGCGATATTTCAACCGAAGAGGCGCATGAAATAATCAAAACTGTGGAAAAAGAGCTTGGAAACGAAATTTATAAATTCTACGGCGGCGTAAGCTATCGGCACTGTCTTGTAGTGTCGAACGGAAATACCGAGCTTGGCAATATGACTCCTCCGCACGATATAAGCGGAAGAGTTATAGGTGAGTATTTAAGCAAATCGGAAAATGCCGCTCCGCTTATCGCTCTTATGAAAAAGAGCTATGAAATACTTAAAGACCACCCCGTGAATATAAAACGCCGCAGCAAGGGACTTCACGAGGCAAACTCAATATGGCTGTGGGGCGAGGGCAGAAAGCCTCAGCTTGAAAACTTCAGACAGAAAAACGGTGTTTCTGGCTGTGTTGTAAGTGCGGTTGACCTGTTAAAAGGTATAGGAATTTGCGCAGGAATGGACACCCCCGAGGTTGACGGTGCGACAGGTTACATAGATACAAATTTTGAGGGCAAGGCGGATGCCGGAATTAAAGCATTTAAAAGCGGTACCGATTTAGTGTATCTTCACTTTGAAGCGCCGGACGAATGCGGTCACAGGGGCGAAGCTCAGAACAAGGTGAAAGCCATTGAATATATCGAAAGCAGAGCCTTAAAGCCTATGCTTGATTATCTTTCCGCCTGCGGTGACGATTACCGAATACTTATAATGCCCGACCACCCGACGCCGCTTGAAACTATGACCCATTCCTCCGCACCTGTTCCGTATATGATTTACGACAGCAGGAAAACGAAGAACGGAGTTCCGTCATTCACGGAGAAAAATGCGGAAAAGACCGGCATATTCGTAGAACACGGACCTGATATTATGAGCAAGCTGCTCGAGAAGATTTAAATGTTAAAAAGCTTTCCGTATTTTAAAGTACGGAAAGCTTTTTTCATATTTTGGCATTTTTGGAATAATCCTTAAAGTCCTCATTCCAACGACTGTATTTTTTATCTTTTCGGTGATCGGTAAGATTATATTTTTCTTCGAGGTATTTTCCTAAAAACAGGGTGCATTTTCTGGCACCTTTGCTGTTAAGGTGATTTCCGCCGTCTCTTGTATCTGTTTTCCAATTAAAATCAAAACGCTCTCTGTCAATATTCATATCAATAAATGTTACGCCAAGCTCATCGGCGTATTTTTTTACTGCGTTATGCTTTTTGTAATTCCATGAGCTTTGGGAAGGCAGCTCAAGGAAAAGCACCCCGATATTTTTATCCCGGCAGGTCTTGACAAAAGCCTCCGCCGAGTGTTTTGTACCAAGCGGTATTTCGGCGGATTTATCTGTTTTTTTCATATACTCCTTGCCGTTGTAGCCTTTTACATCATTGCTCAGCCACTGCCCCTTCGGCGCACAGTGACCTGTGTAATGCGGTTTTTTAAACAGCTCCCCTATTTTAACTTTTTTCCATCGGTCATGGTACTGAAACACCGAAAAGGAGGAGCCGAGCGAGGCGTTTACTATTTTAGCCGCATTTTCGACAACCTTTGATTTGGTGAAAAAGCCGTCTGTTTCAAGTATTACCACCTTAGGCGTCTGAACCTTTAAAACCTTGCTAAGCATACTGTAAGCCTGAGCTACGGTTTGACTTCCCTCTCCGCTTACATACGCCGTGTACCCGTAACCGTTCCATAATTCCATAGGCGAAAAACCGCTGTATGCGTCCGAATTACCGATAACCGAAATATCTATTGTGCCCTTAGGCTCCGAAAAAAATCCGTTAGCGCTCGGATTCACTATTCCGCCCTCTTTTGTGTTATCCTTAGGTGCCAGCATATATGAGGATGAAATTACAAGAGCTATAAGCAAAGCCGTAAAGCCGAACACCCGTATTAACTTTTTAAGTCCGCTTTTCATATAATGCTCCTTTAAAACTGTCCGTAAATAAAATCAACCGCATCATAGCCTATTCCGTAAGCTCCGAATATGATAACCGAAAGCGCAAGGCAGGCATATACCGCCCAACGCACAGGCAATTTTTGTTTTGCAAGGCTTTCCCTTATTTTTACACCCTTTTCTTTAAGCAGGCTCACAGCAAAGATAACCGCAACCCCTAACGCCACAATAAGAAAATCGTGCTTATCCATACCGCAGGAAAGTGAATCCTTAAGCAGTGTAGCCGCCGAAAAAGAAATGAATATCTTTACCATCATACCTGCCCATATTTTTACGGTTTCGGCACGGAACAGCATCATACCGACAACTACCAATGCCGTTGTTCTTATGATACGCAGCGACTCCGTCAGTAATGAATTTCTATTGATTTTAAGGGTTTGAAATGCCTTTGCAACAAGCGGTTCGGAATACATACCTACCATCATTATCGCATAATAATAAAGTCCGTAAATTATGTATTTCACACCTGCGCCGTGCCAGAAGCCTATGCCGAACCAAGTAAAGAAAAGTGCAAAGGACGCAGGCACAAGCGCCCCGAGCTGTTCGCTCATATGCTCCTTTGTATACCTGCTTAATTTCATAAACGGCTTTGAGAGCGAAACCGAATAGAAAACATAATCCCTAAGCCATGCTCCCAAGGTTATGTGCCACCGTCTCCAAAACTCGTTTACGGATTTTGAAAAAAACGGCTGTTCAAAGTTTTCGGACATTTCAACCCCGAAAAGCTGTGCGCTGCCGATTACTATATCCATACAGCCTGAAAATTCCGCATAAATCTGCACGGTGTAAAGTATGCCTGCAAGCAGTATTACGCCGCCGCTGTATTTATTATAGTTGCCGAAGACCTCTGAAACCAATATATTCGCACGGTCGGCTATGACCATTTTTTTAAACAGTCCCCAGACTATACGCTGAATACCCTGAGTAAAGCGGTCGTAATCAAAGCTGTGACCGCAGTAAAGCTGATCTGCAAGTAAATCGAATCTGCCGATAGGCCCTTCGACTATCTGCGGAAAGAACGAAAGAAACAACGCTACCTTTGCAAAATTTTCACTCGCACGGTATTTCCCTCTGTATACATCGATTATGTATCCTGCCGCCTGAAGTGTGTAATACGAAATTCCGAGCGGCAATATAAATTTCACAAACGGAAGCTTAGGCTTTAAATGTAAAAGCTTTAAGACCGTTTGTGCGGAAGAAATAAAAAATCCCGAATATTTAAGCACCAAAAGAAAACCGAATATTATAAAAAGCGTTACCGCAACAACCGCCCTTTTTTGCCATGCAATGTTCGCCTTTAAAAGCTTTTTATCTGCCTTTTCAAGACCTTTTTTAGCGATTGCAAACGAATCGTTTATTTTGTTTAAGAATATTCCGGCAAAATATACCGCTGCAGTGGTTAAAACAAGAAATACAACCAATCTTCCGCTGCTTATAAGATAAAACACATAGCTTGAAATAAGAAGTACAAGCCATTTAAGCTTTTGGGGCATTGCGGTATAAATAATTAATACACTGCCCAAAAATAAAAGCAAATAATTATATGAGGTATAGCTCATAAAATCACCTTATTCATCCTCAAGCCGTTTTATCATTGCATATATTGTTTCTGCATTTTTAAAATTTTCCGGCACTATGTCAATAGGCGTTATTTCTATATCAAATTCATCGTTAAGCTCGCCTACAAGCTGTACTATTTTAAGCGAATCAAGTATCTTATTTCCTATAAGGTCTGTTTCGGTTTTATAGTCTACACCCGGCTTGATTTCTTCAAGAATTTTTATGAGTTGTTCCATTTCTCATTTCCCCTTAAATATTTTTGTAATTTTCCAAAAGCCATTTTCTGTCTGTCTTGCCGTTTGCGTTATGCGGCATTGACTTAATTCTTATTACCTTTTGCGGCATCATATACTTAGGCAGCTTTAGGGACAGCGCATTAAACACCGCTTCGGTATCCTTTTGTCCGCCCTCGTATATGAGAACTATGCTGTCATTTTCCTTATCATACACAGCCGCAACCGATGACACTTCGCTTATTGCCACTGCCGCCGCATCAATTTCGCCGAGCTCTATCCTATACCCCATATGCTTTATCTGAAAATCCTTACGGGATATATAAATAAGCTCGCCGTTTTCGTTATACCTTACAAGATCGCCTGTTTTGTAAACCGTTTCGGGATATGAATTATTTAGAGGATTTTGCACAAACGCCGACGCAGTTTTTTCGGGGTTGTTAAAATAACCCGACGCAAGGAAGGAACCCCTTGCATAAAGCTCGCCCTCTTCCCCGTTTTGAGCCAAAGTTCCGTCATCCTTAAGTATAAAAACATCACAGTTGTCACAATGTCTGCCTATCGGAAGCGACTCGCCGTCCGAAAACTCACGGTCCACAATATAATATGTGCAAATATCCGTGGTTTCGGTAGGTCCGAAAAGATTTGCAAACATAGCGTCAGGCAGTTTTTTTCGCCAATAGTTCAGTTGCTTTACGGGCATCACCTCGCCTGCAAAAAGCACCTTATTAATATATTTAAGATTTCCGTAATCAAGAACCTTCCAATTTGCAATTATTCCGAGAGCCGAGGGTACCCAGTAAATTGTATTTACCCGTTTTTCGTTCATAAACTCTATCAGCTTCATAGGGAAAGAAAACAGCGTTTTTGGTATAACCGTCAGCTCCGCTCCGGTGTATATCGTGCTGTAAACATCGGAAACCGACATACTGAAGTAAAACGGCGTCTGACTGCCGAAAACCGTATTTTCCGTAATATCAAATGTATCTGCATACCATTTTGTATATGCAATAACGCTCCGATGCGAAACCACCGCTCCCTTAGGCACTCCGGTAGAGCCGGAGGTGAAAAGTACATACGCAGGGTCGGTATCTATCATTTCCGACCGCATCCTCAAAAGCTTTGTCATTTCGGTACGGTGCGACGCCGCTTTGCCGTATTCAATTACCTTTATATTCCCGCCGACCTCTGCCGCCTTTTTAAGGCAGCTGTCCGAAGCGATTACAGCCGACGGTTTAAGTGTATCAAATATCGTTTTTATACGGTCTGCCGGCATTTCCGAATCAATTACGGTATAAAAGCAACCTCCTGCGAGAACTCCGAACATTATTTCAAGATTTTGCACAGATCTTTCGCAAATAACGGCAACCGGAGCTTTTTTTATTTCTAAATCCGTAATACAGCTGCCTATTGAGTATACCCTGTTTAGAAGCTCGGAATAAGTAACGCTCCTGTCGGCGTCGGAAAAAACCTGTTTATCAGGGTATTTCCGAGCCGAATTTTCAAGCATTTCAATAATATTTTTCATTTATCTGCCCCGTATTGCGTCTATCGGGCGTTTTGCCGCTATCTTCTTAACCGGCAAGAAAGACGCCGCAAAAGCCACAATTATGCTTACCGCCAAAAGCAATACTACCTGCCTTACACCGAAGCTTAACACGGTTATCAATACGCCTGCAACATTTCTTATAAAGCTGTTTATGATTATTGTTGCAACACATACGCCTGCGGCAGAAAGTACAAAGTTTATCATAGCGATAATAAAGCTTTCCGCAAAGAAAATTCTGAAAACATCATTACTCCTTGAGCCTATTGCACGGAGTATTCCGATTTCCTGCTTTTTATAGGAAATGCTGGTTCCTATAAAGTTTGCAAGCATTATAGCCGCAAAAATCGCAAAGCCTATACCTATCCAGAAAAAGACCTTAGACATTGTTTTTAAAATATCATTTACTGCATCAAGCTCGTAGGTTACCGAGTTCTGTATTGCATAGCGTATACCGCCGTCCTCATTATAGCAATATGAAACAAGCGACTGTACTGCGCTTTTTTCGGTCGGCATAGCACCTACCGCAAAGCTGTATATACATTCCGTACCCTCGGTCATTTCGCCGTAAAGACTGTCGGCGCAAACCACCGCCGAAATAAGCTTAGAGTTATTGCCTTTTGATGTGTTGTCTATAACTCCGACAATTTTATATCCCTCAATGTTTTCATTCTCTGTTCCAGAGAATTTATATTTCCACATTGAAACGCCGTTTTTATTCTTTAAAAGCTTTGCGTAATCAACGGCGGCGCCCTCGTTTTCGGAAATTTCTCCGGCGACTCCCGTATCGACCGCTTCGCCGTTGCGTGCAAGGGCATCGGTGGTTACGATTATTTCTTTTTCTCCAAGCGTCTTTTTCTCGCCGTCTATCCAAACAATCTTTTCGTCGGTTATATCGGAAAGGCGTGTAAGATAATCTGAATTGGCGCTGAAATGCTCGCCGTTAAAGTTGATATAGCCCTCTGTTATCGGAGCAATATTCGGTCTTAAAGCGACCTGCTTTTCTATAAAGCCGTCACCGACCATTATTATTCCGGAATAGCTGTATCCGGAAGCGGAGCAGTATTCATTGTAAAGCACATAATCAAGTAATTTTTCTGCCTTGGTTTGATGTTCCTTTTTCTCGGTAAGAGAGGTGTATCTTGACATATCAAAACCCGTATCAATAATTGCTGTTACAGTATATTCCGTTCCGGAAATCGGAATTGTTTTGCCCAAAAGGTCGTTATAAGAATTGATTTTTGTATAAACGGGGGTTTTTGTACCGTCCTTTGCGGTGTTATATGTCTTGCCGTCGAAATACTGCGCCTTCTTAAACACTTCAAAAATATAATCGCTTACCGCAATTTCATTCTTGTTGCCGTCAGGCAAAGCTCCTGCAAGTATTTTAAAGCCCATATCCTTTAATACTTCATCGTTTACGGTTGCAAAACCGCCGGAAAAATAAGGATTATATATATCGTACTCGGTCTCGGTAAGCTTAATTTCGGGATTTATGCTTTCCTCAAATCTGCCGCTGTAATTTACAGGCTGATATATGCCGTGCATTTTAACGCCCATATCGCCCGAAATATCCGTCAGCTCTTTTTCGGAAATATGGTAACCGTAATCACGCCAGTAATCGCCGTTTTTCTTTGATTTTGCAACCGATACCGAATTTATTCCCGTATCTATTAATGAATTGGTACAGGTTTTTACATGGTTATAGGCTCCGAATGTGTCGGAAAGACCGAAAAGACCGAAAGCAACGCAGGAAAGCAAAATTGTTATTACAAGTCTGATTTTCTTGTGTTTAAGTCCGCTTGCGCCGATCTTAAATGCGTTGTTAAGTGGCAGCTTTGATTTAATAAGCTTAAAGGCGGAGCCGTCGTCAGCCTTAATAGCGGAAGTATCGGTATTTTTAAATTTCTTAGATGTTTTTTGTTCGACCAAAGACATTTTAAGTGAGCCGGACTTTAATTTATCAATATAGTCATTTATAGCCGCTCTGTCTTCTTCTGTAATATGGTAGCCCGCAGGAACCTCTACCGTATTTCCCGAAAAGGCAATACCTTCTTTTATCTGTTCGGTGCTTACCGTATTGTCAAGCTCAACATCGCTTATAACCACGCCGTCGGACAACTCGATTATTCTGTCTGCATAAAGCTCGGCAAAATCACGGTCATGTGAAACCACAATTACAAGCTTTGTCTCGGAAAGCTTTTTAAGAGTGTCGAAAACCTGCTTGCCCGTTGCCGAATCAAGCGCACCCGTAGGTTCGTCCGCCATTATGATTTCAGGTTTTTTTACAAGCGCACGGGCAATAGCCACCCTCTGCTTTTGACCGCCCGACAGTTCATTTGGTTTGCGGTTTCCGTAACCGTCTAAATCAACCTGCTTTAAAATATCGTTTATCTCACGGTCAGACGCCTTTCGCCCCTGCAGCTCTATTGCAAGAGCAATATTTGCGCCTACCGTAAATTCATCAAGCACATTATATTCCTGAAAAATGAATCCCACATAAGTATTGCGGTAAGAATCGAAATGCTGCTGCTTAAAGCTTTTCGAAGAAACGCCCTTTATGATTATTTCTCCGCCGTCGTACTTATCAAGTCCGCCGAGCACATTTAAAAGCGTTGATTTTCCGCTCCCCGATTTACCCAGCAGGAAAACCATACCACGTGACGGGAATTTAAGACTGATTTTATTAAGAGCCGTTACCGGCACGCCCTTTTTAGGCTTATAGATTTTAACAAGGTCTTTTGTTTCTAACATAATTGCCTCCAAATTCTTCGTACTAACTGTACTAACTCAAATAGTACAGATGTATCATAACACTGATATTTGCCTTTGTCAATAATAATTACAATTTTTTAACCTTTTAGACTTTTAAGCGCTTTGCCGACATCTTTTTTCAGTTGTTTCCATGCGTCTTCATTTTGGACATAGTATATAGGACAAAGCTTTTCTGTTATATCGTAATGTCTTATAACAGCCTCCTCATTAAGTCCTGTTTCATTAAGTAACCATGCCGTAAGCTTTATAACCGAATTGTATGTAATATCGCTGAATTTACCGCTTTCATCAGGATGGCATACCTCTATGGAAATTGTATCGCTGTTTCGCCAGTTGCTTGCGGCTGATTTTTCCCACAGGGGCACGCACTGTATTATTTCGCCGTCAAGTCCCACAAGAAAATGTGAGCTTACCTCTGTTGAAGGCTTATCAAAATAATCACGGTTATTTTGCGCTGTTGTGCCCGGATTTCCGACATAGTGTATGACAATGTTCTTAACTCCATCAAGCTCCGTTCCCGTTCTTGCGGTATTGTGCAGATGGATTAACTGTTCGTCAATCCATTCCGGAATTTTAATTGCCCTAAGAGTTTCGGTTATATTCTTTTCAGGGACAGTCTTACCGGAAGAATTATACTTTTTTACAGCTATGATACCCCCTACTGCCGCAGCAATTATTAAAAGCATGCATGCCAATCTTCTTAAAATGATTTTTCTCCTGCGTCTTTTACGCCTTTCGTAATTTTGGCGGCGTTTTCCGTAATTTTTCTCATACATATTATATCGCATCAAAGATAAGCGTAACCTTAAACAGGTCGCCGTCTACCTCTATTCGCATTTCCCCCTTTTGTAATTCGGTAAGACTTTTCGCTATTGACAGTCCGAGTCCGCTGCCCTCGGTATTTCTTGAAGTGTCGCCCCGTACAAAGCGTTCCACAAGCTCGTCCCCCGATATATTAAGCTCACACTTTGATATGTTTTTAAAAACTATAAACGCCTTGCCGTCCTTTTCATAAAGCTCCATATACGCTCTTGTGCCGGAGAGCGAATATTTGCACACATTGCTCATTAGATTTTCAAACACACGCCACAGCCGTCTGCCGTCCGCCATAATTTTAACCGGTGTTTCGGGCATATTTAAAATCGGTGTAAGCCCCGCATCACGGAGCCTCTCGTCAAATTCACCCACGGTTTGGGATAACAAAACGCCTGCCTCACATTCGGTAAGATAAACGGTAAGATTTCCGGTTGATGCTTTAGAGGCCTCCACCAAATCCTCTATAAGCTTTTTAAGCCGCACAGACTGCCTGTCAAGCACATCTAAATATTCCTTAACCTTTTCATTCTCGGGCTTTTCCTTTTTTATCAGGTCAACATAGTTTATAATGGAGGTTAGCGGAGTTTTAATATCATGAGAAACATTGGTGATAAGCTCGGTTCTCATACGCTCGCTCCTCATTTTTTCGTTTACGGCATTCTGCATGCCGCAGCTTATATTATTAAGGCTTGTGCAAAATACTTTAAATTCGGGATACATATACGATGTATCAATCTTATATTCAAGATCGCCCTCGGCTATTCTTTCGCCGCCCTTTTTAATTCTTTGGAGTTGAATTACGGTAAGTATTATAATGCATAATATTGCAAGCGCATTTACACCTGCGAAAACTATGAATACTTCGAATAAATAACTCGACATACAGAAAACGAAAACAAGTAAATCAAACGCAATTACTGCCGCACACACAAGTAAAGTCTTTTTTACAAGAGAAAGATTTTTAAATATAAAACCGATAAAGCGGAAAAACTTTTTTAAATTTTTACCCACAAATTTCAATACCTTATAAATAATATTGTTTTTTATAAGGGTTTCTGTTTTTATTCGGGTTGCAAAGCTCATAAGGTAAAAAAGGACAATAAAATAATCTGCCGAAAATATTAAAGCACCTTTTACGGCAACCAGTTCCATACTTCCGAAATTTTCACTTAACAGTCTCAGACTTAGAATAGCTATTAAAAATACTGCGACCGAAAGCAAATCAAACGGTATTTTATCGGCGGAAGACAGGCGCACAACGCCGTCTGCCCTTCTGCCCGCCGCAGTGAAAAGAAATACCAACAGCAAAACAAAGGAAAGAAGCGACAGAAAACCGATAAAAATTATACCGTACCTTAACGGATAAAGTAATTCCGACGCTTTAAGATAAAAAAGACTTGTATAGGAAAGCGGATAATTCTCCGCCGCATAAACGGTAATATCAATATTATTGACGGCTTTTTCTGTATTTTCAGACTCAGTACTGTTCTCATCATAAACAGCTTTAATCGGCATATCGTCAAAAAAGGCTTTTCCGATATATTTCTGATTTTCAAATGTGTTAAAAAGCGTTTCGACGCTTTCACTGTCCGTTATAGTGTAGTAAAGCGTAGAATAATCCTTAAGCCTGTATGTGTCTTGCTCGCTGTAAGCGTCGGCTATATTATTTGCCGCCTTGTAAAGTATATCCTCATACTTTTCTTCCTTAATCTGTTCAAGGGATTTTGTGTAAAATCTCTCGGAATACATAAAAGCAACCGAAAAAACACATACGACCGATATAACAGCCGTAGCAAAGGAAAGAATTACTGCCGCAGTTTTAGCCGCAATACTGCCCGTAAGCTTTTTCACTGCTTATCACCCTTTTCAAATTTGTATCCGTGCGCCCATACCACCTTTAAATAGCGCGGTTCAGCCGGATTTATCTCGATTTTTTCTCTTAAATGCCTTATATGCACCGCAACGGTACTTTCACTGCCGTAACCGTCGCCGCCCCAGACCTTTTCGTATATCTCTTTAGGTGGAAGAACATTACCGGCATTTTTCATAAGCAGCTTTAAAATTTCAAATTCCGTCGGGGTTAAAAAGACCTCGTCTCCGTCGGCAAAAACCTGCTTTGTTTTATCGTTAAGCTCTATTCCGCCTATTGAATATCCTGCTGTTTCAGCCTTTGCACCGCCGCCCAGCTGCATATATCTTCTTAACTGTGAGCGAACCCTTGCCGTTACTTCAACAGGATTAAACGGCTTTGTTATGTAATCGTCCGCACCGACATTAAGACCGAGTATCTTGTCGGTATCCTCACCCTTTGCGGTAAGAAGAATTACCGGAATATTGGATATTTCCCTTATTTTTATCATTGCCGTAATTCCGTCACATTCCGGCATCATTATATCCATAAGCACTAAATGTATATCGTTTTGTTTAACTGCCGCCAGTGCCTCGTTACCGTTATAGGCTTCAAGGGTATTATAACCCTCCGCCTCAAGGTAAATTTTAAGCGCCGATACTATATCACGCTCATCATCGCAAATTAAAATATTATACAAGCTCTCCCCCGACCTTTCTCTAACATTATAGCAAACCGTTTTTTAAAATAAAAGAGGGGAAATTATTAAGAATTTCTTAAGTGCGCTTGAAATAAGAAAAAAAAGGTGATATATTAATATCAAATGAGTTACGGGGCTGAATTATGAAACTTGAAATGCTGAGTGAATGTCCGGATTTTCTTCGGGATTTTCTAACCTACAACGAAACAATAAGAGGTAAATCCTCACGCTCTGTCGAGGGGTATTATATAGACCTGCGTACTTTTTTCAGATATATGCTGTTAGTAAGGGGAAAAGCTCCTGCCGACACGGAGTTTAACGAAATTAATATTTCCTCAGCCGACATTGAGCTTGTGCGCTCCGTAACTATTTCCGACCTGTACGCCTTTATGGTATACTGTAAGGAAGAGCTTAAAAATAACACCGCAACCAGAGCAAGAAAAACCTCAACGCTCCGTATTTTCTTTAAATATATGTCTGTGCAAACACACAGATTGGAAACCAATCCGGCAGAGCTTTTGGAGTCTCCTAAAGTAAAGCAATCCCTGCCAAAGCATCTGACGCTTGAGAACTCGCTTGACCTGTTAAATGCCGTTGACGGTGCTAACGAAAGACGGGACTACTGCATAATCACACTGTTTTTAAATTGCGGACTGCGACTTTCCGAGCTTTGCGGACTTAACCTTTCGGATATATCATCTGACGGAATTATAACCGTCACAGGTAAAGGCAACAAGGAGCGTTCCGTGTATCTTAATGACTCCTGCAAAACCGCCATTAAGCGTTATCTTGAAGTAAGACCGAATGAGGGAATTCCCGCAACCGAAAGAAAAGCTTTGTTTATAAGCCGAAACCACAGGCGGCTTAGTCCTAAAACGGTGCAGCATATTGTTAAAACCACACTTGAAAAAGCAGGTCTCGGCGGTCAGGGCTTTTCAACCCACAAGCTCCGCCATACTGCCGCAACGCTTATGTACCAGCACGGGAATGTAGATATAAGGGTTTTAAAGGATATTTTAGGTCACTCAAATCTCGGCACAACGCAAATATACACCCATGTTTCGGACAAACAGATTAAGCATGCGGTTGACGCCAATCCCCTGTCCGGAGTTAAGGATAATAAATAAGGTATAAAGGTCAAGTAAATCTTGACCTTTGCACCTTCTTATGTTATAATATTCCGTGCGTTCGGTTTAACGAACAAATACAACTTATGTTTCCGTAGCTCAGCTGGATAGAGCGACCGCCTCCTAAGCGGTAGGTCGGGTGTTCGAATCACCTCGGGAACGCCAAAGCCCGAATGTATGTACATTCGGGCTTTTTTCTCACGAAAATGAAACATCCGAGCAGTTCTTTAAAAGAATAACTCGGATGTTATTTAAATTTATGCTGTTTCTTTTTTAAGGATTTTTGAATTAACTATGTAAACCGCAAGACCGATAATAAGTCCTAAAGCGGCAGGACACACCCAACTTAAACCGATATTTGACAATGGAAGAAACTTAGCTACGGCATTAAGCGGCGCATCTAATTTCAAAGCGTCCCTGACATTCTCAGGCAAATTGTTTAACAAATCATAAAACGCACTGACAAGAGTGAATGCAACCGTCCAAATATAAACCGCACGGTTATTGTTGAAAAGCTTGCCGAACAGTGCAAGTATTATAAGAACTATTGCAAGCGGATATAAGAACATAAGTACCGGAACGGAATATTCAATTATTGCGCTTAAACCGAGGTTTGCGAAGATAAAGGAAACCAGTCCGAATATTATTGCCCATACACGGTATTCGGGACCGTTTTTGAATATGGAAGTAAATGTTTCCGCACAGCTTGTTATAAGACCTACCGCAGTTTTAAGGCAGGCAAGAGTTACCGTTGCCGCCAAAACAAACATACCGGCAGTTCCGAGATAATGGCGTGCTATTTGCGTGAGGGCAATTCCGCCGTTTTCCGCAGGCTCGAAAAGTCCTCTGCTCTGCGTACCGACAATAGTAACGGCAAGATAAATAATTCCCATAAACAAACAACTGAATATTCCCGAGCGAACCGTGCTTACGGCAACCGAGCCGGGTTCCTCTACGCCGAGGTCTCTTATAACCTGAACGACAACAATACCAAAGGCAAGGCCTGCCAATGCGTCCATTGTATTGTAGCCTTCTAAAAATCCTGTGAACAGCGGTTTTGTAGCGTAATTGCCGATAGGTTCGACACTGCCTATACTTGCAGAGGGTGATACAAGCGCCACAACAACCAATATTCCCAAGAAAATAAGGAAAAACGGATTAAGTATTTTACCAATCCATGTAAGTATCTTACCGGGTTTCAATGAAAAGAACAGCGCCGCCGCAAAAAACGCAAGTGAGAAAAGCAACAGATATAGTCCCTTTTTACTGTCTTGCGGAAGTAAATGTTCAATTCCTACGGTAAACGAGGTTGTAGCGCATCTCGGTATCGCAAAAAACGGTCCGATAGTCAAATACAAAAGACATGTAAAAAACATAGCATAAGGTTTTCCGACCTTGCTTGACAGCTCGAACAGTCCGCTTGAACGGCTCATACCGAGGGCGGCAACAGCAAGCAGAGGAATTCCCACACCCGTAATTAGAAAGCCTATTGTTGCGGGCCATACATTACTTCCCGCATGTTGACCCATAAATACCGGGAATATTAAGTTTCCTGCTCCGAAAAACATTCCGAAAAGCATGCTTGCCACATAAACATATTCCTTAAAATTAAGTTTACTCTTCATTTTTCTCTCCCAAATTTTCTATTTCAGCATTGTAAAACAGCTCGATAAGTATATTATATTTGTAAAGATTTGTCAACTTTCATTACTAAAAACAGAAAACCGCAGTAATTTTTTTACTGCGGTTCGCCGTTTTGGTTAACACTATTCAAGGTTAAGCTTTTTACTTAAAAAGTATCTTGCTGTAAAGAAGTATGCAGTTCCGTACAAGGCTGAGAGAATCAACGGAAAAAGCATAAATGTGCTGACTGCGGAAATTCCGCTGTTCATATAATTTTCAAATACGGATGCCGAAAAAACAGTAATTATTAAAGATACAAAAATAAGAGAGATTATCTGTGATGCGGCATAAAGACATATATATGCTATTACAGAGGCACCGATCTTGTTTTTAAACTGCTGTCCTATTGCTATTCCGGCGTAAAACATCAGCAATGCTTCAAGCAATTTTATTATCGCAAATAATGCGATTTCCGCAATTAACAGTGTAATCTGCGGCCACTTGCCGTAACTGAAAAATATGCCGAGCATTTGCGGTATTGCTTTAAACAAATCGTTTTCCGCCTTTGTTCCGATACCGAGAATAATAAATGATGACATTACAAGCAGAAAATCAACCGCCACAGTAACCGCACCGCATACAAGCTTGCATATTATATGCTGTGTTGCGGTAAACGGCAGTGAAAATGTGAGGTAACCCTCGTTCGAAAGCAGATTTTTGTAAAATCTCGTTACAACAATTACTATTCCCACCACAAAAACCGCAATTATTGTAAGCACATACCCGACAACCGCAAGAGTTTTAAATGTATTTATTATATTGTTTTCGGTTTTTATTAAATATACCAGGCGGCTGAGCACCGAAAATCCGAACAGTGCCGCATAAATCGGCAGTAAACTTCTGAAAAGCGAATAAAATTCGTGTTTATACAGCTTTTTTAACATTTGAATACCTCCCTGAAAAATTCATCAACGCTCTTTCCCTCACGCTGGCGTATGTTATCCACAGTATCGCACATAACTATATCTCCGTGATTAATGAATACAACATCACTGAGAACCTGCTCAACATCCGCAATAAGGTGTGTGGATATTATTACGGTTGCGTCTTCCTCGTAATTTGAAATTATAGTACGAAGAATATAGTCTCTTGTAGCCGGATCAACACCGGCTATGGGTTCATCAAGCAAATAAAGCTTTGCACTGCGGCTCATAACAAGTATAAGCTCAACCTTTTCCTGCGTGCCCTTAGAAAGCGTTTTAATACGCATATTTTCCTTTATTCCGAGACTTTTAAGCATTTCAGACGCACGGTCGGGCTTAAAATCGTTATAAAAGTCGGAATAATACCTAACCACTTGCCCGACAGTCATCCACTGCGGAAGAAAATTTCTGTCCGGAAGGTATGAAACGTTATTTTTAGTTTTTACGCCGATAGGCTCTCCCTCTACGGTTATTTCGCCCGTAGTCGGGGTAAGAAGACCGTTAATCATTTTTATTAAAGTGGTTTTTCCGCTGCCGTTAGGTCCTAAAAGACCTACTATTCTGCCCTTTTCAAAGCTTAAATTAATGCTGTTAAGCGCAACCGCATTCTTATAAACCTTTGAAAGATTTTTACATTCAAGTATTGTGTTCATCAAATTTCTCCTCTCTTCTCTATCTCAGATTGAACAGCGCCTAAAATTTCATTTTTATTAAGTCCCAATTCATTAACCGAATTAAGAAACCCGGCGATTTTTTCGGCTAAATAACCGTTACGCACTTCGGTGATTTTTTCTTCATTATCGGTAACATAACGACCGTCGCCCCTCATTGTATAAATTATTCCGGTTTCCTCAACATCCGAAAGCGCCCTTTGCATTGTATTCGGGTTTACCCCTGCGGTTATCGCAAGCTCCCTGACGCCTTCAAGCTTAGAGCCGGGCGGATATTCCCCCTTTATTATTTTGAGAATTATAATATCTTTAAGCTGTTGGAAAATAGGTTTATCATTAGAAAAGCTCCAGGACATTTTTTACACCTCGCCTTATTAGTGTATTAATAACCTAATACAATAATACACACTGTATGGCATTTTGTCAAGTACTTTTTCAAAAAAACAAAAAACCACTGATCATTAATTTCAAATCAGTGGTCTTAATTTTATTTTGTAAGCGTTCCGCCGTCGCTTTTAAGCAAAATCAATATATCCTCTTCTTCACCGGTAACGGCATTAATATATACAAGTATTTCCTGTCCGTCCTCTGCGGTACATACAAATTCGTAGCACCGCACCTCGCCGCCGCTTTTCGTAGGTATAAGCGCTAATGCCGTTTCTCTTATCGACAGTCTCTCGCTCACCTTAGCCGCCGCATCATCAGAAGATATTGCAGGAGTTTCAAAGGCTCTGTCGGTATGATTTGACAGATAACCGCCTGTTTCATAAAGCATTATTTCGCCGTTATCCATTGCAACACCTACCTTTACAAGGTCGGTATAACAGATTGTCTGACCGTCAAGATAAGCGAAGCTTATCACACAAACTCCCTCATCAGTAAAAAAGTATGTCTCGGTAAATCCGCTCATACCTATTTTTTCAAGAAAGCGTCTTGCTTTATCAAGTGCCTGACGGTATTCAAGCACATAATCTCCGATATTTCTGCTTTTCCGCATATATAACGGATATCCTCCTGCCTCTGTTATGCTTACGGTTGTATCTTCCGACGAAAAGCGATACGCAGGCATTTTGCCGCCTGTTTTTTCCTCATAGACAATTTTTTCTTTTTCAATTCCGCTGATTTCCGCCGCTTTTACCTGTGCCTGCGACTCGTTTACCTTTTGAGCGTCCTTTAACATAACGGGTTCTTTTTCAAGAATATGGTCTGAATACGGACCGTCATACACAAGAGTGGGGTAATCAGTTAGACTTTCCTCAATACTTCCGAGGGAATCTGCAAGCGAATCGCCCTCTGCCGTATTATCGAGCTTTTTATTCAATTCCTGCGCCCATTTTTCAGGTGCGGCATAAGAAATGTCGGAATTTTTTATTGTTTCGGTAATGATTTGTGCGGTATTCTTTAAAAGCTCTATATTACCGCTGTATTCATCGTTTGGCTGATTACCGGAAATAAGACTTTTCGATACTGCCATAGCGTAATTCCCCACCTGTGACAAAAATCGATTAAGCACCGTTAACTCTCCGTTTCCGCTCGGAAGCTGCGAAAGTGCATTTTTTGCGTTTTCCGATTCCGTAAGCAGCTGTGCCGCCATACCGCTCATCTGTTTTGCCGAGTTAACATATTGAACCTTTTCGAGTGCCAGTGAAATGTTATTCACGCTCTCCGAAAGCTCATTTAACGACCTTGAATAATTATTTTGTATTTCAAGGCGGTAACTCTTAAGCTCCATACGGCTTTTAAGTGTAAAGCCTGCCGCTATAAGCACAGCGGCGGCGCAAAAGGATATAATTTTTACGGTATTTCGTCTGTTCATACATTTCCCTCCGATTTACAGTATTATTTCCGAAATTTCAGGAAATAACAGGAAAAGTTGAAAAAAGCCTCCCCTTTTATAAAGGGAGGCGACAAAGACATAAATAAATTAAGCTATTTAACCTTACCGACAATAAATATTGAAATTCCGAGTATCACAAGAATAACACCGGTAATTCTGTTAAGCGTTTCCGGCTTTGCCTTATTCGCAATTACAGCCGCAATCTGAGCAAAAACAAGAGTGCTTACAACGCAAACCGCAAGCGCCGCCGTATCGGGCGCCCCGCCTATTGCAAAGTGGCTTGCAGCACCCGTAAGAGCGGTGGCGCTCATAATAAACACGCTTGTACCCACGGCAGTTTTAAGCTCATATCCCAAAACAGAGGTAAGCACAAGAAGCATCATCATACCGCCGCCAGCACCTACAAAGCCGCAGGTAAATCCGACTGCCGCCCCGCAAATTACAGAACGCAATGCCCTTTGGCGTGCAGTGGCCGCCGAAAGCCGCTTTTTAGGGGCAACAACAGGCTTTACAATAAATTTAATGCCTAAAATAAAGGTCATAAATACCGAAAAACTACCCATTGCGGTTTTTGGCACAATACTTGCAACAAAGCTGCCGAAAAAAGTAAAGACCAAAACGGAAATCATCATAATTATGCCGTTTTTAATGTCCAAATTTTTATTTTTACCATATGTGTAAGCAGAAGCCGCACTTGCCAAAACATCACTTGCAAGCGCTATTCCGACCGCCATATACGGATCCATATTCAAAAAAGCAATAAGAACCGGACTTATTACCGCAGCGGCGCTCATACCCGCAAAGCCCGTGCCGAGTCCTGCTCCCAAACCTGCTAAAATACAAATAATAACTTTAAACATATCTTCTCCGTAAAGGCAAATAGCCTGATTAATTATTCTGCATAAACAGATGTTATGCCGAAATATTCTTCAAGCGTAAGTCCGCTCGAGAAAATTTTAGCCGCATTTTCAACCCCTATGTACCTGTAATGCCAAGGCTCGTACTTATAACCTGTAATATGTTCCTTTCCATCGGGATAACGCAAAATAAACCCGTATTTGTATGCGTTTTCGGCAAGCCAGATTGCCTCTTTTGTTCCCTCAAATGAACTGTTCGCATCATTTATGTCAAATGCAAGTCCGGTTTGGTGTTCGGAAAAACCGGGTCGTGCCGAATATCTGTCGGCGGCACTAACGCCGTCTCTTTTAACATAGTTGTTATATAAATTTTTCTGTACCGTATAGCTTCTGAAGCCGGAAACAACCCTCATTGAACAGCCGTCTCCCGCTGCGGCTGAAAACATTTCGTTCAGTGCAGCCTTTGCCTCGCTGTTTACGCCGGGATTGTAATCGCTCGGAAGCGGATAGGATTTATTTACTATAAGTATTCCGTCGAAATATGTCAATTCAACTTTTACAGGCGCATTTACCGTTACCTTAAACACTGCGCTTAATTCCGGCTTATCGGCAGATTTCACCGTTACGGTGCAGTTTCCCTCGCCGATTGCGGTAATATTTCCGTATTTATTAACAGTTGCGACAGCAGTGTTGTCAGATTCCCATATTTCCGCCTTATTGCTTGCGTTTTCGGGCAGCATTGTAACAATGGGCATAAATCTTTCACCTATATTAAGCGTTTTTTCATAGGCGCTCAGCTTTATTTCTTCAACCCCGACATAAACCTTTTCTTGAGGTTCTTCGCTTTCGGTATACTCAGGCTCACTCGGTATGCTGTCTTCAACCGTTTCGCTTGAAACCGGGTTAAAATCAGTTGAGGAGGTTTTAAGAGAATAAGAACCGTTGTCCTCTTTTTCTGAAGTCTTGCAGGCAGCAAGCGAAAATACTATGAAAAGCGCCGCCGTAAAACAAAATAATTTTTTCATAAAATCACCGTTACTATAATATCACACCTTAAAAAAAGATTTAAAGGAAAATTTTAAAAAAGACGATCTTTGTTAATTTACTTCCTAAAGCAAAAAGCGAGCCGCCGCATGGGGTAACCCAAATGCGACAGCCCGCCGAATTTAATTACTTTGAATATTTCTTTCTCGGAACATAGCTTGTGTGCAAATCGTGGTGAGCCTTATGGCCGCCGAAACCGTCGTACCACTCGCTGTAAAGCGTTTTTATAACAGGAGACTCATGTGATTTGCGGAGCAGCATTGAAGCGTCCTGGTCGTAAAGCGCCTTAGCCCTTACAGCCTTTAAATCAACAGTATCTCTTACATACTGCGGCTGAATCGGCTGACCGCCGCCGTTTACGCAGCCGCCCGGGCAGCCCATTATTTCAACAAACGCCCAACCGTCGGGGTTGCCGTCCTTCATTCTGTCCATAACGCACTTGGCAGCCGCCGCACCCGAAGCTACGGCAACCTTTATATCACTGCCGTTAATATTAACGGTAGCCTGCTTAAGACCCATAGTGCCACGAACAGCGGTGAAGTCAATATCGGCGTTATCCTTGCCGGTAAGCCAGTCATTAGCGGTTCTGAGCGCCGCTTCCATAACGCCGCCCGTAGCGCCGAATATAACAGCGGCTCCGGTATCCTCACCGAGCGGAGAGTCAAACTCCTCATCGGGAAGATTTGTAAAGCTGATACCTGCACGCATTATCATGCGTGAAAGCTCACGGGTGGTAATGGCAATATCAACATCGGGTACGCCTGCCGCACTCTGGTCTTCCCTGCCGATTTCAAATTTCTTTGCGGTACAGGGCATTACAGATACGGAAACTATGTCTTTGGGATCAATTCCCATTTTATCGGCATAATAAGTCTTTATAACTGCGCCTGCCATCTGCTGAGGAGACTTGCAGGTGGAAAGATGCTCAAGCATATCCGGATAATAATACTCGCAGAACTTAACCCAACCGGGTGAGCAGGAGGTTATCATCGGGAGAGTTCCGCCGTTTTTAATGCGTTCAACAAGCTCGTTAGCCTCTTCAACGATTGTAAGATCAGCCGCAAAATCGGTATCAAATACCTTATCAAAGCCGAGACGGCGCAAAGCCGCAACCATTTTGCCCTCGACATTAGTGCCTATCGGCATACCGAAGCATTCGCCCAAGGTAGCACGAATAGACGGAGCGGTTTGAACCACAACATGCTTATCGGGGTTGGCAAGTGCCGCCCAGATTTTATCGGTATCGTCCTTTTCAACCAAAGCGCCGGTAGGACATACAACGGTACACTGACCGCAGGAAATACACGGAACATTTGAAAGACCGACTTCAAACGGAGTGCCGATTGCGGTATCAATACCCCTGTTATTTGCACCTATAACGCCGACATACTGCTCGTTACAAGCTGCAACACAGCGGCGGCAAAGCACGCACTTATTGTTGTCTCTTACAAGGTGGGGTGTAGAGGTATCAAGCTCATAAGTAGGCTTAAAGCCCTCAAAGGCAGATTCCTCAACGCCGTAATCACGGCAGAGCTTCTGAAGCTCGCAGTTTGTGGAACGAACACAGGAAAGGCACTTCTTTTCGTGAGTGGAAAGAATAAGCTCAAGCGTAGTTCTTCTTGCCTTTTGAATTTTCTCTGTATTTGTGAGAACCTCCATACCCTCGCTTACGGGGTAAACACAGGCAGTGACAATGCGGAAGCCTCTGCCCTCGTTAGCCTCAACAACGCAGATACGGCAAGCGCCTATCTCGTTTTTCTCCTTCATAAAGCAAAGGGTGGGAATTTCAACGCCGGCTTTTCTTGCGGCGTCCAATATGGTAGAGCCTTTTTCAACGCTTACCGAAATACCGTTTATTTTAACATTTAACATATCCATTATCTAAGGCTCCTTTCTTACTTTTTAACTATTGCGCCAAACGGGCAGTTTGCAATACAAGCACCGCACTTAATACAAGCGGTCTGATTGATTTCATGCGGATTCTTAATAGTACCACTGATAGCGCCCACAGGGCAGTTACGGGCGCACTTTGTACAGCCCTTACATTTATCGGCAATAATTGAGTAAGAAACGAGATCCTTACATACGCCTGCCGGACATACCTTATCTGTAACATGAGCTACATACTCGTCACGGAAGAATTTAAGTGTTGCAAGCACGGGGTTCGGAGCAGTCTGACCGAGTCCGCAAAGAGAGTTCTGCTTAATGTAGTGGCAAAGCTCTTCCATTCTGTCAAGGTCTTCCAAAGTTCCGTTGCCCTTTGTAATCTTGTCAAGTATTTCAAGCAAGCGCTTTGTACCTACACGGCAGGGAGTACATTTACCGCAGGACTCATCAACCGTAAATTCAAGGAAGAATTTAGCCATATCAACCATACAGGTGTCTTCGTCCATAACGATAAGTCCGCCTGAGCCCATCATACAGCCGATAGCGGTCAGGTTATCGTAGTCAACCTCTGTATCGATAAGGCTTGCAGGAATACATCCGCCCGAAGGTCCGCCGGTCTGAGCCGCCTTGAACTTCTTGCCGTTCGGTATACCGCCGCCGATATCCTCAATTATATGACGGAGAGTTGTACCCATAGGAATTTCAACAAGTCCGGTGTGCTTAATTTTACCGCCCAGAGCGAATACCTTAGTACCCTTTGAACGCTCTGTACCCATAGATGCAAACCAATCTGCACCACGAAGAATAATCTGCGGAATATTAGCAAAGGTTTCAACATTGTTTTCAACTGTCGGTGAGTTGTAAAGACCCTTAACTGCCGGATAAGGCGGACGGGGTCTCGGCTCGCCACGGTTGCCCTCAATAGAGGTCATAAGTGCGGTTTCCTCGCCGCAAACGAATGCGCCGGCACCAAGGCGGATATGTAAATCAAAATCAAAGCCGGAGCCGAAAATATTCTTACCGAGCAAGCCGTATTCACGAGCCTGATCAATAGCTATCTGCAAACGGTGAACGGCAATCGGGTACTCTGCACGGACATAAACATAACCCTGCGTAGCGCCGATAGCGTAGCCGGCAATAGCCATAGCCTCGATTACCGAGTGCGGATCGCCCTCAAGCACGGAACGGTCCATAAATGCGCCGGGGTCGCCCTCGTCCGCATTACATACCACATACTTCTGCGGAGCCTTATTCGGTGCGCACAAAGCCCATTTTCTGCCGGTGGGGAAGCCGCCGCCGCCTCTGCCTCGAAGTCCCGAATCGGTGACGCATTTAATAACATCCTCGGGAGTCATTTCGGTAAGCACTTTACCGAGTGCCGCATAGCCGTCCATTGCTATGTATTCGTCAATATTTTCAGGATTGATAACGCCGCAGTTACGGAGAACAACACGGTTCTGTGACTTATAGAAAGCGGTATCACCGAGGGACACATTGCCTTCAATTTCATCGGCAGAATTTCCGGTATCATTGTAAACGAGGCGTTCAACAATTCTTCCTTTAAGCAAATGCTCCTCTACTATTTCCTTAACATCCTCGGGCGTTACTCTGCTGTAAAATGTACCGTCGGGATAAACGATAACAACCGGTCCCAAAGCGCATAGACCGAAGCAGCCTGTCTGTACGAGCTTTACTTCATCGGAAAGTCCGCAATTTTCGATATTCTCGGCAAACGCCTTTTGAATTTCGTGGCTTCCCGAAGAGGTACAGCCTGTACCGCCGCAGATTAACACATGTGCACGAATCATTTTTTTACCTCCAATTTATTCCTTATGACCGGCTATCGTATATTCATTTACGACATTACCGTTTTTAAGATGCTCCGAAACAATGCGTTTCGCCTTTTCGGGTGTCATCTTAACATATGTGACCTTTTCTTTTCCTGCCTCAAATACCTCAACAATAGGTTCGAGCTGACAGATGCCTATGCATCCCGTTTGCGAGACCGTAACCTTATCCATAAGGCCCTCACGGTTAACCTCTTCTACAAGGGTGTTAAGAACAGGACGGGCACCGGCAGCAATACCGCAGGTTGCCATTCCTACTACCACACGGGTAGAGTTTACACCCTCACGCAGGATAACCTTATCCTTCATTTTTTCTTTTATTGCCTGTAATTCAGCCAATGATTTCATTTATTCTCTTCCTTTCTGAGATAATTTTTAATCCAATCAAGCACTTCATAACTGTTAAGCGGCACATCTTCAAGAACGGTGCGTAATTCCCTTGTATCGAGTGCTACGGTCCTGTTCCCGTTTATGTGCGTAAACAGAAAATCTGTGTCGGGGTGACCCTGAATTAAGGTCACAATACTTGAAACAACATCGCCGAGCGGCGTGTAATCGATATGCTTTTTATTGAAAACCGCCGTGACGCAGGTTCCGTGTTTCACACTGTCCTCCGATTGCGGTACGGATGTTATTTCAAGGCTTCCGCCGGTCTGCTCTGCCTCCATTTTTAAAAGCGGCAATCCCATACCGACCTTTCTTGTGGTTCTTGTTGTGTAAAACGGATTCGTTACCGATTTAAGTGTTTCCTCGGTCATTCCGCAGCCGTTATCCCGAACCGTAAGAGCAAGCCGTTCATCATTTTCCGTAACCGTTATTTCCGTAAGGCTTGCGCCTGCTTTAACGGAATTCTCGGCTATATCAAGTATATTAAGCGATATTTCTTTCATACCGCACCCCGCAAGTAATTTATAAGCTCCCGTGCGGCGTTTTCCCTGTCGCAGAAAAGCTCCGCAAAAACACTTTTTTCATTTATATCCCAAAGATAATGAGCGTCGGAGCTTACCAGTATTCTTTTTTTATACCGGTTCGCATATTCATCCGCTTTTTCCCTATCGTGCACCTCCGCAAACGGGAAATACGGTTTTTCGGGAAAAAAGCCCAAAACTGCAAGTAAGCCGTTTGACTGACGGTCTATATGTGCCGGAAAGCACACTCCGCCGTAATAAGAGGCAAACTCCGGCACTTCTTCAAGCGTGATATTTACGGCGTTGATAAGCAGATTATCCTCATATCCGATTATATTATCGTTTTCATCGGAAATTCGCTGTTCACCGAAAATATCCGGACGGTTTTTAATAGCTGTCCGTCTTTTATCAATAACACCGTCAAATTCCATTGCACCTGCAAGTTCATTAAAAAGACACACTATATGTATATCCTCGGCGGTTGTAAGCTCCATACCGGCTATCGGAATTATGCCGTGTCTGTATGCCGCCTTAAAAAAAGCAGGGCAGTTTTTACAACTGTTATGGTCGGTAAGAGCCATAACATCAAGACCGTTAAGCTCTCCCATACCGGCAATACTGTCGGGCGTCATATCATTGTCGCCGCACGGTGACAGGCATGAATGAATATGCAAGTCGTAGTAATACTTCATATCAATCCGTGAAGCTTAACCGCCGCATCGTATGCAGAGCCGTCAAAGCTTAAAATATTAATACCCTTTAATTCCGCCGTGTTTTTAACGCTGTCGGAAATTTCAACATGCTCTGCCGTTATTATGCACGCAGTATCCGCAAGAGCCGCAACAGCTAATATGTTTTCGTTTGACATAATGGTAATCCATGCGTCCGAGGCTTTTGCCCTGCCCATTACCCAGCTTAACAGGTCCCCGATGTAAACACCGGTTATTTCCCTTTCGGGTTCGGGCAGTGAAACCGCATTAAAACCGTGGTTTAACAGTTCATTCACCGTCATGTTTCGCACCGCCGTTTTCTTTATTTATCGGACATATACCGATTGCTGTTCTGCCTTTAATAACATCCTCAGCAAAAGCCCTGCAATTAGGCGCCCCGCAAGCGCCGCAGTCTATACCCGGAAGACTGTCTTTAAGCCTTTGAATATCCGCCATCATACGCATCGACTCCGCCATACTGTCACTCAGTCTCGAAATCGGGTGGTATGTGGGAATTTCATTGAAAATATAATTTTCCGGTATATAGTTTTCGTCCTTTTCCAAAAAGTTTTGGGAAACCGGCAAATATCTTCTCAGCGTTTGCAGTCTCGCCTTTGCTATAAACGGATTCTGCATAGTCATAACACCGCCCACACAACCGCCGGGACATGCATTAAGCTCAATAAATTCAAGCTGCGGTATATTGCCGTTTTCTACCTGGTCAAGCACACGGATAACATTCTCTATTCCGTCTGCCGCAAGATAGCTTTCATTAAATATTGCAGTTGCCTCTCCGCCGGTAGTTGCCCATCCGATTCCTATCATTCCGGAATTTGATATTGCTTCAGGCTCCGACATCCGTTGCATTTTAGCAATAAGCTGAAAATAAATATCGTTAATCGAAACAACAGCGTCCACAAGGCTTTCATAACCGGCAAATCCGTTTTTTACATAGCTTACCTTTGCCGGACACGGCGAAATGAAACAAACGCCGATTTCGTCCCTACAAAGCTCCGGATGTTCCTTTTTGGCTTTTTCTTTTGCAAGAAAGGCTGCTATTTCCATAGGCGGCAGCATATGCATAATATTTTCGGTGAGCGAGGGAAAGCGAAGTCCGATAAGCCTGACTATCACAGGACACGCCGAGCTTATCACCGGTTTTTTAACGCCATCGGTTTTAAGATAAAGGCGGGTGTATGCGCTGACCTTTTCGGCGGCGGCGGAGACCTCGTAAACATCGTCAAATCCGATTTTTGTAAGCCCGTCAAGAATATAATCGACATCCTCAAGATTATCGAACTGACCGTAAAGTGACGGTGCAGGCAGTGCAATTTTCCACTTGAATTTATCCATAGCGGAAAGCTTTTCGCACACAGCCTTTTTTGCACCTTGAGGACAGGTTCTTATACACTCGCCGCAATCTATGCACCTGCTGTTATTTATAACGGCTTTGCCGTCCCGTATTCTTATCGCCTCAGTCGGGCAATGCTTTAAGCATGTAGTACATCCGCTGCACTTTTTTTCATCAAGGTAAACCGAGTGTTCATATGTATTCATTTAAACACCTGCCGAAATATTATTTCAAAGCATAACTTTCATTGTAATATCCGTACCTTTGCCCACAGTGGATTTTATATCCATATAATCCGTATACCGTTTCATATTCGGCAGTCCCATTCCGGCGCCGAAGCCCAAAGAACGGATACTGTCCGACGCAGTGGAATAACCCTCCTGCATAGCTCTGTCAATATCCTTTATGCCGGGACCCGAATCGTGCAAAAATATTTCCACACAATCCTCTGTTACGGCAACATCGGCTTCTCCCCCGCCGGCGTGTATTACCATATTTATTTCGCCCTCGTACATGGCAATAGATACCCTGCGTATTATCTCGGGCGGAAGTCCCAACTGCCTTAAATTCTTTTTAACCTGAACAGAGGCTTTCCCTGCCGATGTGAAATCCTCACCGTCCACGGTAAAATGGAATTTCAACGCTTCAGACACTTTTTACCTTATTCCCGACAAGCCCGTTGCTGTAAAGCAAACCGCATGCCTCGTACATTCTTTTATCCGTAGCAAGCATTACTATGCCGCAGTCCCGTGCCAGCTCAACCATCTCGGCAGTAGGCATTTTTGAGCGGACAAAAACTATACAATTCATATCCATCATTTCTGCGGTCCTTACAACCTGTAAATTTACAAGTCCCGTAAGCAGTACAGCCTGATCCTTGACATACGCCAAAACGTCACTCATCATATCGCTTCCGCAGGCAGAATAAACATGACGGGAAAGTCCGTCTTCACAGCAAATGACCTTTGCGTCAAGCAAATCCCTTATAGTGCATATTTTCATAGTTTTAAATCCTTTCGGTTGGGATTCGGGATTTATTTACTGAAACCGTATTTTTCGAGTATACCGTCAACATCATCGACAGTAAGCCTGCCGTAAACCTCATCGTTAACGGTAAGTACAGGAGCCAAACCGCACGCACCTATGCAACGGCAGGCGGTAAGAGAAAATCTGCCGTCCTCGGTACATTCGTCCGCACCTATTCCCAAGCGTTCGCTGAGCTTATTGAATATATCGCCCGAGCCCTTAACATAGCACGCAGTGCCAAGACATACGGATATGTTGTATTCACCCTTAGGCGACAGCGAAAACTGTGCGTAAAAGGTTGATACACCGTAAACCTTCTCAAGCGGGACATCCATTCCCTCGGCAATCATTTCCTGAACCTCCATAGGAAGATAGCCGTAGATATCCTGAGCCTGCTGCATAACTGCCATTAAAAGGCTTTTGTCATGCTTGTTTGCGTCAATGACTTCTTTGAGCTTCTTTTCCTGTTCAGCCGTTCCTTTAAATGGAAGCTTACTGATTTTCTTTTGCATTAACCGAATCCTCCTTCGATTTATTCTATGCAGATTATGACAAAATTCGACTTATGTATCAATCTACATATACCTATGTAGTATATCACATATTATCGTTTTTGAAAAGACTTTTTCGATATTTTTTTAACGAATTTTACGAAAACTTTTAATTAAAAATAACCATTAAACCGTGCCGAAAGATAAAAACATAAGAAAATTGGCGTAAATCGTTGAAAAAAGTGCTGTTCTGTAGTATAATTTATCATATTCTGTTTAGAGGTAATCATATGAAACGAATAATAAAGCTTATTGCGCTCCTTTCTTCAGTACTGATAATATTTCTATCTGCCGGCTGCAATGAAAGCTATCAGGACGCAATTATATATTTTGAAATACCCGAAAAGCCTTTTTCGCTTGACCCACAGACCGTTTCGTCCGATTCGGAGCTTGCGGTCGTCGCAAATATTTTTGAAGGTCTCTTGAGGAAAAACAACAGCGGAGCCATAGTAGGCGGACTGGCCGAAAGCTTTTCAAAGGACGGACTTACCTACACCTTTAAGATAAGGGACGACGCCAAATGGAGCAACAAATCCCCCGTCACATCTTATGACTTTTTATTTGCCTTTAAAAGAGCTGTGCTGCCGGAAACCAAAGCACCTTTTGTTTCAAGACTTTTTTGCATTGAAAACGCAGAGCAGATCAATTCGGGCAAGCTTTCCATTGACAGCTTGGGCGTAACCGCTCCGGACAGTAAAACCGTTATAATAAAGCTGTGCCGTGAAGACGAAAATTTTGAAAATGCGCTTACTACTTCTATTGCAATGCCGTGCAACGAGGAGTTTTTTAATTCAACCTCCGGAAAATACGGTTTAACCTTAGAAACAGTAATTTCCTGCGGCAGTTATACGCTTACAAAGTGGAACAAGGACCCTTTTTCTTTCAGGCTTAAAAAGAATCCCTTATATAACGGCACTTTTGAGGCCAAAAACTCTGCGGTATATATAACCAAATCCGAAGACGAAACCGCCTTAGATCGGCTTAAAGAAAACAATGTTGACATTGCGTTTATTGATTCTTCACTTTCTGTTACGGCTCACGAAAGCGGACTTAAAACCTCCGAATTCAGCAACATATGTTGGTTTCTTACTATGAATTCCGACATAAAGCCGAACTTCAGAAAATCGTTTGCAATGCTTATAGGCCGCAATGTCTTTGAAAACGACTTACAAGCCGGCTATTCATACTCGGCATCGGCGTTCCCTCCGGCGCTGATTAAAAATGCCGATTCGTCGGGTGTTCAGCAATACGATTTAAATGCGGGAAAAGAGCTTTTTAACAAGGAAATCAACACTCTTGATGAAAAGAAATTTCCTTCCGATATAAAGCTTTACTATTACGATAACGGCGTAATAAATCCGATTATAACGGACATTGTGGGTCACTGGCAGAACAATCTCGGAGCGTTTATCAACATAGAAGCGGCAGACAGTGCGGAAAAGCTTGTACCGGAGCTTAAAAACCAAACACTTACTATGGCTGTATTTCCTGTCCGTGCAGTAAGCGGGGACCTGAATGAATATCTGGCAAACTTCAAGACCGTATCAGGTGAAACCACGGCGGAAATTCAAACAAATCTGTTTAAGGACAATTATGTTGTTCCGCTTTTATATCAGAACACGACTGTTGCATATTCTTCCTCATTGAGTGATGTATTTACCACTCTCGGAAACGGATATATAGATTTTTCATTTATAATAAAAACCGAAAAATAAATTTACAGCGATATAATGCAAAAAAGCTCCGATGTGTCGGAGCTTTTTATGCTTTATTTTAAAATCTCTTTTTCAATTAATAAAAGCCTGTTGTATTTTGCAACACGGTCTGTACGGCAGGGCGCTCCCGTTTTAATCTGCCCCGAATTTACCGCAACGGCAAGGTCTGCTATCGAGGTATCCTCTGTCTCGCCCGAACGGTGTGAAATTACCGTTGTATATCCGTTTTGTTTGGCAAGCTCAATAACATCAAGCGTTTCGGTTAATGTTCCAATTTGATTAAGCTTGACAAGTATAGAATTTGCCGCACCCTTTTCTATGCCCTTTTCAAGTCTTTTTGAGTTTGTTACAAACAGGTCGTCCCCGACAAGCTGAATACGGCTTCCTAAGCTGTCGGTAAGCTGTTTCCAGCCTTCCCAGTCTTCTTCCGCAACTCCGTCTTCAATGGATATAACCGGATATTTTTCTATCAGCTTTTCGTAATAAGCGATTAAATCCCTGTATTCCATTGTAATTCCACGCTTCGGCAGCTTGTACTTACCGTCCGAATACCATTCGCTTGAGGCAACATCAAGAGCAATTTTAATTTCGTCGGTGGTGTATCCTGCCTTTTCAACAGCCGTAATAATAAGCTCTATTGCCTCCTCATCCGAAGAGAGATCGGGCGCAAATCCGCCCTCATCGCCCACACCTGTGGCAAGACCCTTTGATTTTAAAATACTTCCGAGCGCATGGTAAATTTCACTGCACTTGCGAAGACCCTCCGAAAAACAGCAGGTGCCGTACGGAATTATCATAAATTCCTGAATATCTATATTGTTTGAGGCGTGCGCTCCGCCGTTTAAAATGTTCATCATAGGTCTCGGCATAACTCCGGCATTAATTCCGCCTATATAACGGTAAAGCGGCATTTTGCGGGACACCGCCGCCGCCTTGGCAAGAGCTAACGACACCGCCAGAATTGCATTTGCGCCGAGATTTCCTTTGTTTTCGGTTCCGTCAAGCGAAATCATTGCATAATCCGCTTTTCTTTGGCAATCAGTGCCCAGTGAAATAAGCTCGGGAGCTATTTTTTCGTTAATTGCCTGAACTGCCTTTAATACGCCCTTTCCGCCGTAACGGGTTTTGTCACCGTCACGCATTTCGTGCGCCTCGTAAGCACCGGTTGACGCTCCTGACGGAGAAAGTGCAAAGCCCTCGCTCCCGTCCTCTAAAATCACCCTTGCTCCTACCGTAGGATTACTTCTCGAATCCATAAGCTCAAAGCCCTCAACCGATACTATGCGGTTCGTTTTCATTTACATCACCCTGTCTTTTTTGTTTTTACATATATTATTTCCCAATATTTTCTGTTTATTTATTAAATTGCCTATTTTAATCCAAGAAAAATTGTGTTATAATTATTGTGTATTATTATGTAAAAAGGATTTTAAAAATATGCAGACTAATGATAAAGAAAGAGGAAGCAATATTATATGCGGCAGGAATCCCGTGCTTGAAGCGGTGCGCTCAGGCAGGGAGATTGACCGCCTGCTTATAGCTCACGGCATTTCCGGCGGTTCTGTGACCGCAATAATAGCAAAATGCAAAGCAAAGGGTGTTCTTATTAAGGAAATAAGTCCGCAAAAGCTCGACTATTACTGCGGCGGTGCAAATCATCAGGGTGTTGCGGTAATGCTCGCCTCGCAGGAATACTCATCGGTTGACGATATTCTGGCTCTTGCCGATGAACGGAACGAAAAGCCGTTTATAATAATATGCGACGGACTTGAAGACCCTCATAACTTAGGTGCGGTTATAAGAACTGCGGAAGCAACCGGCGTTCACGGCGTTATAATTCCCGAGCGGCGCAGTGCGTCTCTTAATGCAACGGTTGCCAAGGCGGCTTGCGGAGCGCTTGAGTATGTGCCGGTAGCACGGGTTACAAATATAGCCTCCACCATAGACAGGCTAAAGGAAAACGGCATTTGGGTTTTCGGTGCGGATATGGACGGCGAGGATTACACAAAAACCGATTTTGATGTGCCCTGTGCAATAGTTATCGGGAACGAGGGCAAAGGTATAGGTACCCTTACCGCCAAAAAATGCGATAAAATAATCAGTCTTCCTATGCTCGGCAAAATCAATTCTCTCAATGCGTCGGTAGCCGCAGGCATACTTATGTACGAGACTGTACGCAAAAGGAGGCACATATGAGCTTTTTTTCAAAAAAGGAAAACGATGAGCTTTTCTCGTTAATAGATGACAACAGTGATGATAACGAAAATTTAAAATCGGAGCATCACTTTTCCCCTTTTAATCCCCACGCCCTGACACCCGAAGAAGTAAGCGGTTTTTCAATAGCCGCAAGCGAAAACAAAGCCCAAAGCACAAGTGCGCTTGAAGCGCTTAAAAAGCGAATGCTTAATACTAACACCGTTTCGCTGCAAAGCGACGGCGAAACCTCCGACAATGATATTTCATCAAGCTCAAAACCGACTGTTACAATTAAAAAAGAAGAGGAAAAAGAAGACAGTGCTTTTTCTTATTCGGACTCCGAAAACGGCGGTGACGGAAAAACGCTTTTAGAAAAATGCCGTCCGTTTATAATTGACGATAACGGAAAAGACGCAGCACTGGATTCACCTGCTTCTTATAAACTTGAAAGCGTTGAGGAAATACTTAAAAACGATACTCAAAAAGCCATTGATAAGCTGTCCGAAAAGTATGATATATCATTTGACGATTTAGGTAAAAAAAGTCCCTACATAAATACCGAAGTCGATAATGAAAGCCGAAATTCCGCAAAAAATGACGAGCCGGGTATTTCTCATATAATATCAGACATAGATAATTCGGACGAAGATGAGTACACCTACGAAGAACCGGACATTTCAAGCACCGCCACCATTAAATTCACCCCCGTGTCGGACAGTGACAGCTCGACTCACATAAGCGTAAGCTCGGCAACACGACCGATAGACCTTACGGGCGAGCTTACCAAGCTTTCAGACGAAGAAAGCTCTGACGAGTCAAACGAAGTAAAGCTTGAACAAACCGATTTTGAAGACTACTTGCCAAAAGAAGAATTTAAATCCGAAGATGAGGCAAAGCACTTTTTAAGATTTTTTTCGGTTAAAAAGCGTTCAGCGTTTTTAAAAACCGTCTTTTCGGTATTTTTAACGGCGGTTCTTGCATTTATGAAGTTGCCGTTTATGTCGGGTATAATACTTAAGCACACAAAACCGGGTATGATAATATGCACGGTATTACTCGGAATAATAATGCTTATAAACTGGGATATGTTTGTAAGTATAAAAAAGATGTTCAGCCGCCATGTAAGTCAGGATATACTTGCGTTGACCTCATCGCTTACTGTTATGCTTTACGCAATAACAGGCATAATAAAGAATGAAATCACGCTTGATATTATTCTGCTTTGTGCAGTTATACTGTCCCTGCGTTCATTCGGTCTGTTTTTCTCGGCGTCCTCTAAGCTTGCAGGCTTCAGACAAATATCCTCCTCTTCCCCGAAGCGTGCGGTGAAACTGATAAACGACAGCGCAGTAACCTTTGCAATGGCTAAAAATTCGGTTGAGGGCGATGTTCTTGTTGCCGCACCTCAAAAGACCTCTCATATAGACGATTATATTAAATATTCCACATTCGGCACGGTTTTAAACGGTAAATTACCGCTTATAACGGTTGTTTCGCTTGTACTTTCCGTTATTGTGGGATTTGCCTGTTCCTCTTATTTTGACGGTGCGGTGTACGGTTTTTATTCTGCCGCCGCCGTTCAGTGCCTTGCGGCTATGCCGTGCCTGTTTTTTATTGACAATCTTCCGCTGTACTCCTCTGCCAAAAAGCTCAGCAAATTAGGTTCGGTAATTGCAGGCAAAGCAGGAGCGGAACGGGTTGAAAAGGCAAATGCGGTTGTATTCAATTCGGAAGATATATTCCCCTCCGGCACAGTTACCCTTCATCAGCTCCGCATGCTTTCAAGCAACAGCATTGACGATACGATTATCCGTGCCGCATCACTGACGGACAGTCTTGACAGTCCGTTAGCTCCGATATTCAAAAAAATAGCGGGAACCGACGGTTCTGTTGTTCTTCCTAATTCAGACACCGTAAAATATGAAGACAAAATGGGTATCTCCGGTTGGGTTGACAACAAGCTTTTATTTGTCGGCAACCGAACTCTTATGGAGGCTCACGGCATAGAGGTCCCGAGCGTTGAGGTAGACCGCAAAATACTCCGTCAGGGTTATTTCCCGGTATATGTTGCGTCCGAGGATAAGGCATGTGCCCTGCTTGTTGTTCAATATTCCGTAAGACCGGATATTGCAAGAGAGCTTCGCAGAATTTCCGCTCTCGGAATTACGATGCTGATAAACAGCTCCGACCCCAATATGACCGAGGAAATGATTTGCGACTATATGGGGCTTTATGATGATTCCGTAAAGGTTATGAGCACTGCTGGCTGCCATATGTATAAAAATGCCGTCACTTTTGTTCCGAGTTGCTCCGCACCTGCCGCTTATAAGGGAAATCCCGTAGGTCTTGCGGCAATAATAAGCAACGCAAGCAGAATCAAAAAATCAAACATATTACTTACCGTACTTTATGTTCTTGCCGCCGTTTTGGGCATAATACTATTCGCCTATACCTCTTTCGACGGTTCAGGAACACTCATAAACAGTGTAACGGTTTTGATTTACAGCCTTGTCAGCACGGTAATTTCACTGATTTTTTACTTAGCACAAAAACCATAGGAGGAAATTAAGATGTCCGAAAAAAAGAAGTTTTATATTACAACGGCTATCGCCTATACTTCAAGAAAGCCGCATATCGGCAACGCCTACGATATTGTTCTGGCGGATATGATTGCCCGATATAAAAGAATGATGGGCTTTGATGTGTTTTTGCAGACAGGCTCCGACGAGCACGGTCAAAAGATTGAGGAATACGCAAACAAAGCCGGCATCACCCCTAAGGAATATGTAGACGGTGTATCCGCACAAATAAAGGGCGTATGGGACAGCCTTAACACAAGCTACGATAAATTCATACGTACAACCGACGCAGACCACGAAAAGGTCATTCAGAAGATTTTTAAAAAGCTTTACGATCAGGGTGATATTTATAAAGGTCATTACGAGGGAAAATATTGCGTTCCGTGTGAGTCGTTTTTTACCGCTTCACAGTTGGTTGACGGCAAATGCCCCGACTGCGGCAGAGAAGTCGTAGATGCAAAGGAAGAGGCTTATTTCTTAAAGCTTTCAAAATATCAGGATAAGCTGCTTGAATACTATGAACAGAACCCCGATTTTATCAAACCCGAATCACGCAAAAACGAGATGATAAACAACTTCTTAAAGCCGGGACTTTCCGACCTCTGCGTATCCCGTACCTCGTTTAAGTGGGGTATACCTTTCCTTTTGATGATAAACATGTTGTATATGTATGGCTTGACGCTTTGTCAAACTACATTACCGGTATAGGCTATGACCCCGACGGAAGCAGTGAGCAGTTTAATAAGTTATGGCCTGCCGATCTTCATGTTATCGGCAAGGATATAGTCCGTTTCCACACAATATACTGGCCTATAATACTAATGGCGCTCGGTCTGCCTTTACCGAAGCAGGTACTGGGGCATCCGTGGCTGCTTGTCGGTGAAGACAAAATGTCGAAATCCAGAGGCAATGTGATTTACGCAGACGATATGGCAAAGCGTTTCGGCGTTGACGCCGTAAGATACTATCTGCTTTCCGAAATGCCTTTTACGCAGGACGGCACCATTACCTACGAAAGCTTTATAACAAAATACAATGCAGACCTTGCTAACACGCTCGGCAATCTTGTAAACCGCTCTATCGCTATGACAAATAAGTATTTCGGCGGAAAAGTCAAAATGGGTGAAAACACCGAACCGTGTGACAACGAGCTTATAAAGACAACAGATGAAACAATCAAAAAATACTACGAGCTTATGGACAGCTATCATAATGCCGACGCCTGTGAAGCGGTAATTTCACTTGCAAAGCGCTGTAACAAATATATAGACGAAACGGCTCCGTGGGCGCTTGCAAAGGATGAAACCAAAAAATCTTATCTCGAAAATGTGCTTTATAATTTGCTTGAGTGCATCCGCCTGCTTGGTATAATGCTTGCTCCGATTATTCCGGACAGCGCCGAATCCATTGCAAAGCAAATCGGCACGGAAAACAGTGAGCTTTCATTCGGTGCGGTAAAAGAATATTCGGTTGGTGAAGCAAAGCCGCTTTTTGCCCGACTTGACGCCGAAAAGGTTATGGCGGAAATAGAATCCGAAAAGCAGGAAAAAACCGAAAATGTGGCAAAAATAAGCCAAATCGGAATAGAGGACTTTGCAAAGGTAGAGCTGAAAGCCGCAAAGATTATTGCCTGTGAACCGATACCGAAAGCCAAAAAGCTTTTAAAGCTTACACTTGATGACGGCAGCGGCACAGAAAGAACAGTGGCCTCGGGAATTGCTAAATACTATAAACCCGAAGACCTGATAGGTCACACCGTAATAGTTGTTTCCAATTTAAAGCCGGCAAAGCTTTGCGGCGTTGAGTCAAACGGTATGATACTTGCCGCTGACTGCAGCGAAGACGATGTAAAGGTTCTGTTTATAGACGGTGTTCCGGCAGGAAGTAAAATAAGATGACGGAATTTCCCGAATATCCTTACAACGAGGCGCTGATTTTTGACAGTCACGCTCATTATGACGACTCTAAATTTGACGGCGAGAGGGATTATCTTCTCTCTCAACTGCCGCTTCACGGCGTTTGCGGTGTTGTGAATTGCGGATGCGATACAAGGTCATCAAGGTCAGCACTTAAACTTGCGGAAGAATATGAATATTTTTATGCGGCGGTAGGAATACACCCCGAAAATATCGGCGGCGGCACTGTAGAAGAAATCGAGAGGCTTTCATCGCATAAAAAATGTGTTGCAATAGGTGAAATAGGCCTTGATTATTACTGGGTAAGTGATAATAAGGAGCAACAAAAAGAGCTGTTTTCAAAACAGCTTGAGTTTGCAAATAAAATTAACAAACCCGTGATAGTCCATGACCGTGACGCCCATTCGGACACCTTAGAGCTTTTAAAAAAATACCGTCCGATGGGTGTTGTACACAGCTTTTCCGGCAGTCCCGAAATGGCAAAAGAGGTACTTAAAACAGGTATGTATATCGGTATCGGCGGAGTAATAACCTTTAAAAATGCAAAAAAGCTCCCCGAAGTTGTAAAAATGCTGCCTGAAGACAGATTTTTGCTTGAGACCGACGCTCCGTACCTTACCCCGGTTCCCTATCGTTCAAAAATCAATAATTCCGCTATGATTTACCTTACAGCGAAAAAAATTGCCGAAATACGAAATACCGAAACCGACCGTATTTTATTAACGGCAAAACAAAACGCAAAAAATTTATTCGGAATATAGTATATTTTACCCCCGCTTTACAGATAATAAAGGCTGAAAGCGGGGTGATTTTTTATGAATAATCAGAACCAGAATAAGAATCAGAACAACAATCAGAACAAGAATAACCAAAACGAACAGAATAAGAACAATCAGCAGAATCAGAACAAAAACAACCAGAACAACG
>JAFOYI010000028.1 GCA_017391425.1 Clostridia bacterium
ACAATATGAAATATAATAAAAGACAATACTTTAAAAAGGAGTTGGTTTTGTGGATCCGCTACCCCGAAGTAGCAGGCACTTAAATCCTTTTAAGCCTCAAATTAAATATTGTATTTATGTGGCTGCTTGCGGTTACCGCATTTTTTCGGTATTTCGCAGTTAAGACCTACAGTCGCTTAGAATTTATATTTAATTTATCGGAGGTTTAATTACATTATGTTAAAGCAACTGCTGCTGCAGCTTGTACTTATTGCGCTTAACGCATTTTTCGCCGCAACCGAAATAGCGGTGATTTCTCTTAACGAAAAAAAGGTTCATGCCCTTGCGGATGAGGGCGATAAAAAAGCCAAAAAAATGCTTAAAATTATTGAGGAGCCGACAAGGTTTCTTTCAACAATACAAATAGGCATTACGCTTGCAGGCTTTTTAGGCTCCGCTTTTGCGGCGGACAACTTTGCCGAAAAGGTTTCCGGATTTTTCATCAGAACCTTCGGCATATCGGCAAAATATTCGGGAACCATGAATACGGTCGCCGTAGTTGTGGTTACGGTTATATTGTCTTATTTCACACTTATATTGGGCGAGCTTGTTCCCAAAAGAATTGCTATGAAGCACAAGGAAAAGCTTGCAAATGCCGTTTGCGGTGTTATATCTTTTCTTGCGGCTGTTTTAAGCCCTATAATATGGTTCCTTACCGTGTCTACAAATGCGGTGCTGCGGCTTATAGGCATTGACCCTCACGAAAAAGAGGATCCTGTGTCGGAAGAGGATATAGTTTTAATGCTTGACGCAGGCGCCGATGAGGGTACGCTTGATCAGGATGACATCGAATACATAAAAAATGTTTTCAAGCTTGATAAAATGACGGCGGAGGATGTTATGACTCCGTGGAAGTCGGTTATATGCCTTACAGTAAACGCAGATGACGCAGAGGTAATTGATATAATCGAGCAGGAGGGTTATTCGAGAATACCCGTGTATGACGAGGAAGAAGACCATATAATAGGTATTCTTCACACAAGGGATTATCTCCTTAACAGGGGAGAGCCCGATTTCAAGCTTTCGGACATTCTTCATCAGCCTGTTTTTGTTCCCGAAACGGTTAATCTTGATATGCTGTTTAAGGATATGCAGACCGACCATAACCACCTTGTTATAGTCGTAAATGAATACGGCGAGACCTCGGGTATAGTTTCTATGGAGGATATACTTGAGGAAATAGTGGGTGAAATCTGGGATGAACGGGATGAAGAGGTTTCGGAATTTACTGACCTCGGAGATAATACCTACCGGGTTTTGTGTACCGCTTCGGTTGAGGACTTTTTTGAGTTCTTTTCGCTTGAGGACGAAGAAACGGAGGCAACTACCGTTAACGGCTGGCTTACGGAAATTGCCGGAAAAATTCCCGAGAACGGGTATACCTTTGAACATAAAAATCTTACTGTTACGGTCACAAATGCCGATGAATTTATGGCGCACGAAATTACCGTTAAGGTAAATGAACTGAATACCGACGAACAGGAAGAGGAAACGGAAGAATAAAATTATCCCTTGAAGACCTTGGTCTTCAAGGGATTTTGTTACTTAAGCTCGGAGCTTTTAAAGTTATCAAGCTCTGACAGAGGACTGTAATATATCTTGTCGGGAGCGGCTATATAAAAATTGCCGTTTGCGTAAAGTCCTCTGCATCCGCTGTTGATGTACGGCAGATCTACCTCCGCCTTTTTTACAAATTTTCCGTCCTCAAAGGAAAAAATGTAATACACTGTATTGTTGGCTCCGCCGTAGGCCGGAAAGCCTATCAAATTCTTGTTTGAGTCCGTAAGAGTTGCCTTGTGATTGCTGAGCGCTTCGGAATACGGAGCATTTAGGTCTGTTTTGGCACATTCCGTTACATTTGCAGGATCGCTGATGTCAAACATCGAAATTTTCATACCCGTAGTTCTGCCGGTTTTTTCATCGGCGTTTTGACCTATTCCGAAAAGCTTTCCGTCTCCGAATGGGAAAAGATAGTTTGAGAAGCCGGGTATCTTTAAACTGCCTATAATTTTAGGCTCTGTCGGGTCGGATACATCGGCACTGAACAGAGGATCTACCTGACGGAATGTCACAAAATATGCCGTGTCACCCATAAAGCGAACCGAATACACCCGTTCGCCTTCGGCTATATTCTTGATTGCTCCGGTCTCTTTTAAATCTTTATCAAGAATAACAAGAGAATTTCCCGAATATTTACTGCTTTGACTCGTAAGTACAAATCGGAAGTGCTCCTTATATTCGTCAATGGAAAATTGGTTCAACAGCTCGCCGTTAAGCTCGCCAGAGGCGGCAAGCTCGATGTTTCCGCCGTTTGCCGAAAACCGTGTTATCTGAATTTTTCCGTTTGTCGGATACGACGAGGTGATTATATTTTCCGTGCTTGCATATACGGTGTAGCTGCCGCCTAAAACCGACTGCGTAGACACAAGCGATCCGTCCTTTATATCATAAGCCGAAAGCACCGTGTATTCGGGACTGCTGCATTCGTTATAAAAGCAAATGCTGTCGGGTTTTACCGTTCCGTTATAGTTTTTACATTCAAGAGCAGGCACATAGGTTTTAGGACTGTACTTTTTAATATTATCGGTTTCTATATAATAATTCGAAATTATATAAAGCTTACCGCCTATAAGCCGTGATTCCGAATATACGCCGCTTTGGGTACATTCCTGTATTTTTTTCGGGGAATCGGGATTGCTTATATCATATATTACCGCCTTAACGGAATCTTTTTCTGTATTTTCTGTTCCGATAACGATAATTCTGCCCTCACTTAAATACATTTCGTAGGTCTTAAAGCCGTCAATGCTTATGCTCTTAAGCCTGGCAGGCTCTCCGTTTCTTATATCCACCGTTTTAATTTCGGTTTTAAGCATTTTTTCGGACTCATCATAATTGCTTTTGATAATATAAATAAACTTGCCGTCGGTCTTTACGGTGTCTGCTTCGTCCACACCCTCAACCTGCACATTGGTTTTGCTGTACTCATCCGAGGCGGCGCTTTCATATACAAAATCCGTGCCGGTTGATTTTGCGCCGCTATTTGCATAACCGTCTGCCCATGAGGTAATACTCTCCCAAACATTGTGCTTGAATTCATTCATTTTTTTATAAACCGCATCGTAATCTGCGGCGGATACCATATCGACTGTTTTTGCCGAGGGGACAGTCTGCTCGTGACTGCCGTACTTTTTTGCGATAAATACGCTTGTTCCGCCTACGGCAACGCCTAAAATAAAGGATAAGGACGCAGTTATCAGCTTTTTACTCTTTTCAGTCATTTTGCAACCTCCTTTGGCTCATAGCTTGCGGTAGTTTCTGATTTTGAGTCGCTTGTATAATTCGGTTCGGAGTAATCATAGGTTTCAAGCACCTTTGTTTTACATTCATTTTGAAGATAGTTTATAAATTTTTCTGAGGCGGCTTTGCCTATATAAAATGCTTTTCCAGTATCTAAAATATTAGTTGTTATATAACCGTCACGGGAAACGGAAAGAGAAATGTTTTCATAACCCAAAAGCTTAATGTTGATGCTTATATCTACCGCCATTTCAAAATTAAGGGAATCATAATCCTTTACCGCTTTTGCCTCGGTGTTAGAGAATAAAAGCTCCCAAACCTTCTCTTTGTCCCAATCGTAGTATTCGATATCGCTTGATTCCCCTTTTTTCTTTTGCGAGCCGTAAACAGCGCCGAAATCAAGAGTATTTTTAAGGTCAAGGTCATTTATAAACTGTCCCAGTGTTTCGGGTTTGTAGTAAGCATTGCGACAGATATAATATTTATCCTCGTTTTCATACTTGACGGCAACGGCACAGTCTGATGAAATGTTCTTTATACTGTAAATTTCAGCCTTTGCGGCATATTCGCTTGCGGTATATTCATCCTTCCCGAGAACGGTAAGGTCCGCTATTTTGCCGTCTGTCTTGCCTGAGGGGACGGTTTTGTTCGCCACGCTGTATTCCGTACCGTTAATTTTAATACTGTGGAATTTTTCTGCGCTGTTTTTTTCGTCCCATTTTTTAATACTGTATACATAGTTTTCGGATGAGGCGGAGCTTTTGTTTGTGCCGTTTATACTGCCGCCCGTTTTATCGGCGTTACCGTCCGTACCGCCTGTGCCGGCTTCATCCTCGGCTTCGTCGGTCGCCGAAGCGTATTCGACTGATTGCTCAGGCACTTTGCTCTTAATACCTTTTTTACTCATATTTACAGCCGCAAATGTGCCTGCCGCCGCTAATATGAGGCACGCCGCCATAGCCGAAAATCTTATAATTATGCCTTTTTTGGATTTTTCCTTTTTGCCTGCTTCATCAATATATTTTTCGTCAATATCGCCCATTGCGTTTAAAATATCTCTGCCGGTCATATCCTAAAATCCTCCCTGTCCAAAAATTCCTTAAGCGCATTTCTTGTACGCGTAAGCGTAACTTTTACCTTGCTTTCGGAAAAGCCGCTTTCATTTGCTATTTCGCTTATCGAAAGCATATACCAGTACCTTTTTAAAAACACAGTACGGCTTTCGGCTTTTTGCATACTTAAAAACCTTTTTATAAGCTCTGTAAGACACCGAGCGTCCGCACTGTCCTCTGTGCGCTTATTTGAGGGGATGCAGTAATCAAGCTCGTCCAATACAAGGGGAAGCTCGCCGCCGCCCCGTTTATCGGCGGAACGGCGTATTGCTTTGTTAAGGGCAAGATTACGGGTGATTTTTGCAAGGAAAGCTCCGAGACTGTTCGGCTTTGCAGGAGGAATAGATTGCCACGCCTTAAAAAGCGTATCGCTTACTGTTTCTTCAGCGTCGCTTTTGTCACCGAGTATATTAAATGCAAGCTTATGACAGTAACCGCCGTATTTGTCATTTGCCGCCTTTATTGCCTCTTCGTTTCTTTCGTTAAAAAGCTCGGTTATTCTGCTATCCTCCATTTTTCATCCCCCTCATCTTTATAGACAGGAAAAAATATCCTAAGGTTACAGTTACATTTTAAAATTGCCTGCGTAATTTTTCAAGTGCCGATTTTTCTATCCGTGAAACATAGCTTCTTGATATATTCAGCTTTTTGGCGATTTCACGCTGGGTAAGCTCCTCTCTGCCGCCTATACCGTACCTCATTTCTATTATTTTCTTTTCCCTTTCGTCAAGACAGCCCGACAGTATAACCTTTAGCTTTTCAAGCTTGATTTTTGTGTCAATTTCTTCGGCTATGTCGCTGCCGTCTGCTATAACATCAATAAGCGTCAGGGCGTTTCCGTCCTTGTCGGTGTCTATCGGGTCGCTGATAAAAACATCCTGCGCCGATTTTTTCTGATTTCTGAAATACATAAGTATCTCGTTTTCTATGCATCTTGCGGCATAGGTTGCAAGGCGTATTCCTTTTTCACTGTTAAAGGTTGAGACTGCCTTAATAAGTCCTATTGTACCTATTGATATCATATCGTCCTGGTCTGCACCCGAATGGTAATACTTTTTTACAATGTGCGCCACAAGCCGCAGATTGTGTTCAATAAGCTCGTTTCGGGCGTTTTGGTCGCCGTTACGGCATTTTTCCAAAAGCTCTGCTTCCTTTTCGGCGGAAAGCGGAGCAGGAAACGATCCGGCTCCTTTAACATGGAGCGCAAAGTAGTAAATGCTTGAGGCTATTTCCATCAGTAAATTAAAAAACATAGCGTAACCCTCTTTCTAAAGAAGTATATGACGGCTATGGCTTGCCACTTGATTAGCACTCAAATAAAAAGAGTGCTAACATTAATTATTTGTTCATAATCAGTTAACACATTGAGCTTATAAAAGGCTTATACTATATGTCAGTTAAAGTCAAACTTGATAAAAAGGTGATATAATGAGCAAGAAACAATTTAAATCAGAATCAAAAAAACTTATGGATATGATGATAAACTCAATCTATACCCATAAGGAAATATTTTTGCGTGAGCTTATTTCAAACGCAAGCGATGCGCTTGATAAACTCTATTTCCGTTCCCTTACCGATAATGCGGTAGGAATTGCGCCGGAGGACTTTGAGATACGCTTGGAGCTTGATAAGGACGCACGCACACTTAAAATTATTGATAACGGCTGCGGTATGACCGAGGAGGAGCTTGATAAAAACCTCGGTACAATCGCAAAGTCCGGCTCGTTTGCCTTTAAACAGGAAAATGAGAAAAAGGAAAATGTTGATATTATAGGTCAGTTCGGCGTAGGCTTTTATTCTGCATTCATGGTAAGCGATAAGGTCACGGTTGAAAGCAAGGCATACGGTGCAGATAAGGCTTACTGTTGGACATCGGCAGGTGCGGACGGTTATACCGTGGAACCTTGTGACAAAGAAACGGTAGGTACTACGGTTACTCTGCACATAAAGGAAAACGAGGGCGACGAAAATTACGACGAATTCCTTGATCAGTACAGAATAAGTGCGCTTGTTAAGAAGTATTCGGATTATATACGCCACCCGATTAAAATGGAATTCACTACTAAGGAGCCTGTAAAGAAAGAGGACGGCGACGATAAAAAAGAGCCGGAATACAGGGATGTTACCGAGGTTCGTACATTAAACAGCATGGTTCCGCTTTGGAAGAAACAGAAAAGTGAAATAAAGCCGGAGGATTACAATAATTTCTACAAAGAGAAATTTTATGATTACGAGGCTCCTGCAAGGGTGATCCACACAAAAACCGAGGGTCAGGCAACCTATTCGGCACTGCTTTTTATACCGAAGCATCCGCCGTTTGATTACTATACAAAGGAATATGAGAAAGGACTCCAGCTTTATTCAAAGGGCGTTCTTATAATGGATAAGTGCGCCGATTTACTGCCGGATTATTTCAGCTTTGTTAAAGGCCTTGTTGACAGTGAGGATCTGTCGCTTAATATTTCCCGTGAGACCCTTCAGCATGACGGACAGTTAAAGCTTATAGCCAAAACGCTTGAAAAGAAGATTAAATCGGAGCTTGAAAAAATGCTCAAGGACGAGCGTGAGGCCTACGAGGAATTTTTCAAGGCTTTCGGAATACAACTGAAGTTCGGAATTTACAACGATTACGGTATGCATAAGGATGCGCTTAAGGATTTGCTTATTTTCCGTTCCTCAAAGGAAAAGAAGTATGTTACCTTAAAGGAATATGCAGGCCGTATGGCAGAGGGACAGGATACGATTTACTATGCCTGCGGAGAAACGGACGAAAAGATAGATATGCTCCCGCAAGCAGACGCAGTAAAGGATAAAGGCTACGAAATACTTTATCTTACCGAAAATGTTGATGAATTTGCCGTTAAAATGATGGGCGAATATGACGGCAAGAAATTTATGAACATATGCGACGAAAATCTCAATCTTGACAGCGAGGACGAGAAGAAGGCGCTTGAAGCGGAAAACAACGCCGCAAAGGATATGTTCGAGTCTATGAAGGAAAGCATCGGCGATAAGGTTAATGCCGTAAGATTCACCAATAAGCTTAAAAATCATCCTGTTTGCCTTACAAGCGAGGGCGGAATTTCGCTTGAAATGGAAAAGGTGCTTAATTCAATGCCGGGAGCGGAGCAAAATAAGGTTAAGGCTCAGCTTGTGCTTGAAATTAACGCCTCTCATCCGATTGCCGAAAAGCTTAAAAAGCTTTATGATGAGGATAAGGATACCCTTTCGAAATATGCTAAGCTGCTTTACGGCGAGGCGTGCCTTATAGGCGGCAAAACCGTACCCGATCCGGCAGAGCACAGCGCTCTTGTCTGTGAGCTTATGACTAAATAAATTATAAAAAAACTGCCGCAGGTAATTTACTTACCTGCGGCAGTTTTATGAAATTCGGCTTATTTCATATTATTCTGTATATATTCAACCACATCGCCTATTGTTTTAAGATTTTCAATTTCCTCGTCGGGAATTTCAACCTCAAACTCATCTTCAATGGACATAAGTAACTCTACAACATCAAGACTGTCTGCGTTTAAATCTTCGGCTATTTTTGTTTCCATAGTCATATTGTCCGCATTTGCGTCAAGCTGTTCAGCCAAAATTTCTTTTATTTTTTCGAATACCATAACTTAAGTATGCCTCCCACAAAATTTAAAAATGCTAAACAAATAATATGTTTTATTTCTCCGTTTGTCAATATATTTTTATGATTTTTCAAAAACTTTATTCTTTAAAGCATTATATATTAAAAAATGTTGCAAATTTTTTTCGTATGTTTTATAATGTCTATTGTGTGTAGAAAAAATGAAAGGTGGGGACGAGGGCGCCAAAGAGCGTTCCCCGATATGGCTAAAGAGAAATTGGTGAAATCCATTACCTCAATGGATGAGGATTTTGCAAAATGGTATACGGATGTTGTGCTTAAGGCGGATCTTATTGATTATTCTTCCGTTAAGGGCTGTATGATAATCAGACCGTACGGATATGCAATATGGGAAAATATCCAGCATATTGTTGACGGTATGTTTAAAGAAACAGGGCATGAGAATGTTTATATGCCTATGTTTATTCCGGAAAGCCTGCTTCAAAAAGAGAAAGACCATGTAGAGGGCTTTGCGCCTGAGGTTGCGTGGGTTACCCACGGCGGTGATGAAGAGCTTGAGGAGCGTCTTTGCGTAAGACCTACTTCGGAGACTTTGTTCTGTGATCATTTCAAAAATATAGTTCATTCCTACCGTGACCTGCCTAAGCTTTATAATCAGTGGTGCAGTGTTGTAAGATGGGAAAAAACAACCCGTCCTTTCCTGCGCTCCCGTGAATTTTTGTGGCAGGAGGGTCACACCCTGCATGCAACGGCAGAAGAGGCAAGGGAAGAAACGATAAGAATGCTTAATATCTACGCCGAATTTGCCGAGAAATATCTTGCAATACCGGTGGTAAAGGGCGAAAAAACCGAAAAGGAGCGTTTTGCAGGCGCTGAGGGAACCTATACAATAGAAGCACTTATGCATGACGGAAAGGCATTGCAGAGCGGAACCTCCCATTATTTCGGCAACGGATTTGCCAAAGCCTTTGATATTGTATATACCGATAAGAACAATAATCCGGTAACTCCGTTTGAAACCTCTTGGGGAATATCAACCCGTCTTATAGGCGCTATAATAATGACTCACGGAGACGATAACGGTCTTGTTCTTCCTCCGGCGATAGCGCCCGTACAGGCTGTACTTATTCCGATAGCATTTCATAAGGAGGGCGTGCTTGACAAGGCAAATGAGGTTTATGACAGACTGAAAAAGATTTGCCGTGCCAAAATAGATACCTCCGAACAAACTCCCGGCTGGAAGTTCGCCGAATATGAAATGAAAGGCGTTCCGCTGAGAATCGAATTAGGTCCTAAGGATATTGAAAACAACAGCTGTGTTGTGGTACGCCGTGATAACGGTGAAAAAACCGTAATATCCCTTGACGAGCTTGAAAGTAAGATTCCCGAGCTTCTGAACACAGTCCGTGACGGACTTTATAATAAAGCGCTTGAGCGCAGGAGCAATATGACCTTTACTGCGCATACGCTTGATGAAATGAAGGAAATAGCCGATAACAAGCCCGGATTTATAAAGGCTATGTGGTGCGGCGACCGTGAATGTGAGGACAAGCTTAAGGAATACGCCGGCGTAACCTCTCGCTGTATTCCGTTTGAGCAGGAGGAAATTGACGGAAAATGTGTTTGCTGCGGTAAAAAAGCAAAGCATATGCTTTACTGGGGCAAGGCATATTAAAGTTATAAACAAGTATAAAAACCGCCGAAAGGCGGTTTTTTTGTTAATAAATTGAAAAAATCTAAAATTGCGCTTGACTAATTATGGGTTTTGTTTTATAATAATGAATTACTAATGATGGGGGATTGTGCGCCTATTTTGCCCCGAGCCTTATTTTCGGCGGCTGTTCGGCGGTCTTCATTCATCATATATGCAGCACTTACGGTTTACCGTAAAATATTTAGAGGAGTGATTGCAAGCCTATGGAGCCAACTTCAATGGTTAAACCCGTCCGGTTGGGTAAAAACACTCGAATGACCTTTTCGAAAATCAACGAAGTCATCGATATGCCTAATCTTATCGAAATTCAGAAGGATTCGTACAAGTGGTTTGTCGAGGAGGGACTTAAAGAGGTATTCAGGGATATGTCCGCTATTACGGATTACAGCGGAAATCTTCAGCTTACCTTTGTTGATTATCATCTTGATGAAACGCCTAAGTACGATGTGACGGAGTGCAAGGCAAGGGATACAACATATGCAGCGCCGCTTCGTGTTACTGCACGGCTTGTAAATGTTGAAAAGGATGAAATTAAAGAAAGCGAAGTGTCAATGGGCGACTTCCCGTTGATGACCGAGTCCGGAACCTTCGTAATTAACGGTGCGGAGCGTGCTATAGTGTCACAGCTCGTCCGTTCACCCGGCGTTTACTATGCCGAGAAAATCGACGAAAAAACCGGAAAGAAGCTTTATTCTTCAACTATTATTCCTAATAGGGGCGCATGGCTTGAGTATGAAACCGCACCGAGCGATGTTCTTTATGTGCGTATAGATAAGAACCGCAAGCTTCCGATTACTACCTTTATGCGTGCCTTGGGTATCGGTACTAACGAACAGCTGCGTGCTCTTTTCGGTGATGATGAGAGATTTGCCGCTACTATTGAGGCCGATGATACAAAAACAGTGGAAGAGGCTCTTATAGAGGTATACAAAAAGCTTCGTCCGAGCGAGCCTGTAACAATCGACGGAGCAAAGGCTTACCTTGATCAACTCTTCTTTGATTCCCACCGTTACGATATTTCCCGTGTCGGCCGTTATAAATACAATAAAAAGTTAGCCATCGGCGCCCGTATTAAGGGTGCGGTTTTGTCACGCCCTGTTGCTGACCCGATGACCGGTGAAATAATAGCCGATGCGGATACTTCGGTTAACCGTGAGCTTGCGGAAACCATTGAAAGAAAAGGCGTTTCCGAGGCTTATATAAATGTTATGGATAACGAGGGTAATGTTACCGAGGTCAAGGTGCTTTCAAACGGCATGGTAAGACTTTCGGACTTTACCGATTTTACACCTGATGAATTGGCGGAGCTTGACGAGCTTGGAATTAACGAGAATGTTTCTTTTGCGGCACTTCGTGAAATTCTTGAAAGCACAAACGGAAAGGAAGAACTCCGTGAGGCTATTTTAGAGCATGCCGATGACCTTATTCCGAAGCATATTACGCTTGACGATATTTTTGCTACGGTAAGCTATTTTATAGGTCTTCCGCACGGGGTCGGCACGGTTGACGATATAGACCATTTAGGAAACCGCCGTATCCGTTCCGTAGGCGAGCTTTTGCAGAACCAGTTCCGTATCGGTATTTCCCGTATGGAGCGTGTTGTTCGTGAGAAAATGACCTTACAGGCTCAGGATCCGGACAATATTACACCGCAGTCACTTATAAATATCCGTCCTGTTGTAGCGGCTATAAAAGAATTTTTCGGTTCTTCACCGCTTTCACAGTTTATGGATCAGACAAACCCGCTGTCGGAGCTTACTCATAAGCGCCGTCTGTCGGCTTTAGGCCCCGGAGGACTTTCCCGTGACCGTGCATCCTTCGAGGTTCGAGACGTTCACTACACCCATTACGGCCGTATGTGTCCTATTGAAACTCCTGAAGGTCCTAACATCGGACTTATATCTTATCTTGCAACCTTTGCAAAGATAAATAAATACGGATTTATTGAAACTCCGTTCCGTAAGGTTGATAAGGCTACGGGCAGGGTGCTTGATGAAGTTCGCTATATGACCGCCGATGAAGAGGATGAGTATACCGTAGCTCAGGCAAACGAACCGCTTGATGAAAACGGATATTTCTTAAATAAAAAGGTTAACGCCCGTCACCGTGACGGCTTCCATGAGGTTGAGGCTTCGGCTGCCGACTATATGGATGTTTCGCCTAAGATGGTGGTTTCGGTTGCAACCGCTATGATTCCGTTCCTTGAAAACGATGATACAAACCGTGCGCTCATGGGTTCAAACATGCAGAAGCAGGCAGTACCGCTTTTAAGACCGGAAAATCCGATTGTTGCTACCGGTATGGAATATAAGGCGGCTGTGGACTCTGGCGTTGTTGTGCTGGCAAAGCGTGCCGGCGAGGTCACCTATGTGAGTGCGGATACCGTAAAGATTCGTGCTAAAAACGGCGAAATAGATGAGTACAAGCTTATAAAATTCCTCCGTTCAAACCACGGAACCTGTATAAATCAGCGCCCGATAGTGGAAGTCGGACAAAAGGTAGAGGAGCATGAGGTTATTGCCGACGGTCCTGCTACCAGCAACGGCGAAATTTCACTCGGAAGAAACGCACTTATCGGATTTATGACCTGGGAGGGTTATAACTACGAGGACGCTGTTCTTATAAACGAACGACTTGTGCGTGACGATGTTTATACTTCTATTCATATTGAGGAGTACGAGCTTGAAGCAAGAGATACAAAGCTCGGACCGGAAGAAATTACAAGAGATATACCCAATGTTGGTGAGGACGCTCTTAAAGACCTTGACGAGCGCGGAATAATCCGTATAGGTGCAGAGGTTACCGCAGGTGATATACTTGTAGGTAAGGTAACTCCTAAGGGCGAGACCGAGCTTACCGCAGAGGAGCGACTTCTCCGTGCGATATTCGGTGAAAAGGCGCGCGAGGTAAGAGATACCTCTTTGCGTGTTCCGCACGGCGAATACGGAACTATCGTTGATGTTAAGGTATTTACAAAGGAAAATTCTTCTGAATTAAGCCCCGGAGTAACTGTTGTTGTACGCTGCTATATAGCTCAAAAGCGTAAGATTTCTGTCGGCGATAAGATGGCAGGACGCCACGGTAATAAGGGCGTTGTGTCAAGAATACTCCCGAGCGAGGATATGCCGTTCTTACCGGACGGTACTCCGCTTGATATCGTGCTTAATCCTTTGGGCGTTCCGTCTCGTATGAATATCGGTCAGGTGCTTGAAGTTCACTTAGGCTATGCGGCAAGGGCTCTCGGATGGAATATTTGTACACCGGTATTCGATGGTGCGCACGAAGATGATATCAGAAAGTGCTTTAGTCTTGCCGAGGAAGCTACAAAAGCCGACGATTATGAGTACAAAGACACAGCTAAGCTTGATTTTTCAAGAATACCGCTTACTGCAGACGCTAAAACTCAGCTTTATGACGGACGCACCGGCGAACCGTTCGATAACCTTGTAACCGTAGGTTATATGTATTACCTCAAGCTGCATCACCTTGTTGATGATAAGATTCACGCCCGTTCAACCGGACCGTACTCACTCGTAACTCAGCAGCCGCTCGGCGGTAAAGCTCAGTTCGGCGGTCAGCGTTTCGGAGAAATGGAAGTTTGGGCGCTTGAAGCTTACGGCGCAGCTTATACACTTCAGGAAATACTCACCGTTAAGTCGGACGATGTTGTCGGCCGTGTTAAGACCTATGAGTCAATCGTTAAGGGTCAGAATATTCCGAAACCGGGCGTTCCGGAATCGTTCAAGGTTCTTATTAAGGAATTGCAGTCTTTGGGTCTTGATGTTAAGGTTCTCGATAAAGACAACGAAGAAATAGATTTAAAGCAGACCTTCGACGATGACGATGATATAGGCCTCGGAACACCGGCAATTCCGGAGGACGAGGATATGGACTTCAATATGGATAATGTTGCCGACGACCTTTCCGGTTTCGGACTTGAGGATGAAAACGGCGACGCTATTGAAGATGAAATCGGCGAAAGCGAATTTGCCGATGAAGATAATTTAGGCGACGAAGAGTAACGGAGGGCAAATATGGCAGAAATTGAATTTGAATCAATAAAAATCGGACTTGCGTCTCCCGAACAGATAAGAAGCTGGTCGCATGGCGAGGTAACAAAGCCGGAGACTATAAATTACCGCACGTTAAAGCCTGAACAGGGCGGACTTTTCTGCGAGCGTATTTTCGGACCTCAAAAGGACTGGGAGTGCCATTGCGGAAAGTACAAGAGAATACGCTATAAGGGCAAGGTCTGCGAGCGCTGCGGCGTTGAGGTGACAAGAGCAAAGGTTCGCCGTGAAAGAATGGGCTCTATCGAGCTTGCGGCACCGGTATCTCATATATGGTATTTCAAGACTATCCCGTCAAGAATGGGTTTGGTGCTTGATATTACTCCTAAGGCACTTGAACAGGTACTTTATTTCTCACAGTATATAGTAACCGATCCGGGTACTACTCCGCTTGAGAAAAAGCAGCTTTTAAATGAAAAGCAGTACCGTGATATGCGTGAAAAGTACGAGAATGACTTTGAGGCGGGAATGGGAGCAGAGGCTATTAAAAAGCTTCTTTGCGAAATTGACCTTGATAAAACCTGCGATGAGCTTCGCAAGGAGCTTGAAGACGCAACGGGACAAAAGAGCATACGCCTTTTAAAGCGTCTTGAGGTACTTGAAGCGTTCAGACAGTCGGGCAACCGTCCTGAGTGGATGATACTTGATGTTATTCCGGTAATTCCGCCGGATCTCCGTCCTATGGTTCAGCTTGACGGCGGCCGTTTCGCCACAAGTGACCTTAACGACCTTTACAGAAGAGTTATTAACCGTAATAACCGTCTTAAAAGACTCCTTGAGTTGCGTGCGCCGGACATAATTGTCCGCAATGAAAAGCGTATGCTCCAAGAGGCGGTTGATGCGCTTATTGATAACGGCAGAAGGGGCAAGCCCGTAACAGGTCCTAACAACCGTGCGCTTAAATCCCTTTCGGATATGCTTAAAGGTAAGCAGGGACGCTTCCGTCAGAACCTTCTCGGTAAGCGTGTTGACTATTCCGGCCGTTCGGTTATAGTTGTAGGACCGGAGCTTAAAATGTATCAGTGCGGCGTTCCGAAGGAAATGGCGCTTGAGCTGTTTAAACCCTTTGTTATGAAACGCCTTGTTGAAACTAAGGCTGTTACTAATATCAAGTCTGCAAGGAAAATGGTAGAGCGTGCTTCTAACGAGGTTTGGGATGCACTTGAAATGGTGATAAAGGAGCATCCTGTGCTTCTTAACCGTGCGCCGACACTTCACAGACTCGGTATTCAGGCATTCGAACCGGTGCTTGTTGAGGGTAAGGCATTAAAGCTTCATCCGCTTGTTTGTACCGCTTATAATGCCGACTTCGACGGCGACCAGATGGCTATCCATATTCCGCTGTCCGCCGAGGCACAGTCTGAGGCTCGTTTCTTAATGCTTGCCGCAAACAACCTTTTGAAACCGTCAGACGGTAAGCCTGTAACCGTTCCTACACAGGATATGGTTCTCGGTTCTTATTATCTCACCCTTGTTAAGTCCGAAGAAAAGGGCGCAAACAAGGTATTCAGGGATAAGGACGAGGCTATAATGGCTTATTCCGACGGAATTATCGGACTTCATGCTCCGATAAGGGTGCGTATGACCAATGAAGACGGTAAAAGCGGTCTTGTTTGGTGTACGGTAGGATTTATTATATTCAATGAGTCGCTTCCGCAGGATTTAGGCTTTGTTGACAGAACAGATCCGGCACACACGCTTGATCTTGAGTGGACATATACAGTTAAGAATCCCGAAACAAACTTTATTGAAAGCAATGACGATATAATTCAGAATAAAGTCGGCAAAAAGCAGCTCAGTAAAATTATTGACCGTTGTATTACCGTTCACGGCACAAGCGTTTCTGCAATAGTTTTGGATAAAATTAAAGCCACCGGCTTTAAATATTCAACTAAGGGTGCTATAACCGTTGCCGTTATTGATGCTGTTATACCTCCCGCAAAGAAGGAAATTCTTGCCGATGCAGAGGCTCAGATAGACCTTGTATCCCGTGATTACAGAAGAGGTCTTATAAGCAACGATGAGCGCAGTCGCCATGTTATCGAAATATGGAACAAGGCTACGGAAGATGTTGCGGACGCACTTAAGGGCAACCTTGATGAATTCAACCCGATATTTATGATGGCGGATTCAGGCGCCCGTGGTTCTATGAGCCAGATAAGACAGCTTGCAGGTATGCGCGGACTTATTGCGAATACAGCCGGTAAGGTTATCGAAGTACCTATCCGTGCTAACTACCGTGAAGGTCTTAATGTACTTGAATACTTCATTTCTTCCCGTGGTGCCCGTAAGGGACTTGCCGATACTGCTTTGCGTACAGCAGACTCGGGTTATCTTACCCGCCGTCTTGTTGATGTTGCGCAGGATGTTATTGTCCGTGAGGACGATTGCGGCACAGAGGAAGGACTTACAGTTGCTGATATTAAGGACGGAAACCATATCTTAGAATCGCTTGAAGAGCGTCTTGAGGGCAGATATCTTCTGCATGACGCTGTTGACCCGACTACCGGCGAGGTTATCTGGTCACATGAGGACATGGTTACCGGCGAGGGCGCTAAGAAAATCGTCAATGCCGGAATTACAAGCATCGAGATTCGCTCGGTACTCACCTGCCACAGCCACCACGGCGTGTGCAAAAAGTGCTACGGAAGAAACCTTGCTACAAGCAAGCCGGTCACTACCGGAGAGGCTGTCGGCATAGTAGCTGCCCAATCAATAGGCGAGCCGGGTACTCAGCTTACGATGCGTACCTTCCATACCGGCGGTATTGCAAGTACAGAGGATATTACACAGGGTCTTCCCCGTGTTGAGGAACTCTTTGAGGCACGCAGACCCAAGCGTTGCGCACTTATTGCCAAGATTGACGGTACTGTACGCATAGCCGAGGAAAAGAAGAGCAATGTTGTTATCATTACCAACGACGAGCTTAAAACCGAAGAAAAAGTCACTATTCCTTATGGCATACGCTGCCTTGTTAAAGACGGCGACGAGGTAAAAGCCGGCGATATGCTGATTCCGGGCGCTAAGTATCCCCAGGATATTCTTGAGGCACAGGGACCGGAGGCTGTTGAAGAATATATCATAGCCGAGATTCAGAATGCATACCGTACTCAGGGTGTTGATATCAACGATAAGCACATCGAGGTTATCGTCCGTCAGATGATGCGTAAGCTCAAAATAACAGATTCGGGTTCTACGGACCTGCTTCAGAATGTCAGCTACGAATACAAGGAGATTGCCGAAGCAAACGCCAAGGTACAGGAGCGCATAGACGCAGGCGAAGAGGGACTCACAAAGGCCACCTACCGTGCAACATTGCTCGGTATTACAAAGGCTTCTTTGGCGACTGAATCCTTCTTGTCGGCGGCTTCGTTCCAGGAGACAACCCGTGTTCTTACCGAGGCTGCAATTAAGGGCAAGGTTGACCCGTTGTTCGGACTCAAGGAAAATGTTATTATCGGTAAGCTCGTACCTGCAGGAACAGGTATGAGGTGTGATGAAATTAATCCGCCCGAGTATTACAAAGAAAATGACAGCGGCCTTGAAGATGAAGATTTTATAGCAGAAGTTAAAAAGGAAGCCGCAATGGCTGAATAAAACAAAAAATCCCGTAAATCGTGTCAGAACGATTTACGGGATTGCTTTTTATTTTAAACTACTCTTCAAGTTGATTTTTTGCAGTTCTTTTTGCAATAGCTTCTTTTAATATAACAAATATTACAGCAGCGGTCGGAACACTGATAAGCGCACCGAAAATTCCGCCTATATTTCCGCCCACAAGAACCGAACAAACAACTATGATTCCGGGCAGTCCGACGGATTTGCCAACCACACGGGGGTAAATAAGTGAATTTTCAAGCTGCTGTAATACAGCAAAGAAAATACAGAACAGTATCGCCTTTAAAGGACTTACAATAAGTATCAAAAGAAAGCCTGTTACAACTCCCACCGTTGCCCCGATTACAGGAACGAGCGATGTGGCACAGATAAACACGGAGATTACTGCGGCGTTAGGGAAACGAAACAGCGTCATACCTGTAAAGCATAGCGTCCCCAAAATTACCGATTCGGTAAGCTGACCGCCTATAAATCTTGTGAATGAATCATATGTAAGAGACGAAATATGATATATCTTCTCTGCGGCTTTTTGGGGAATAAAAGCATTTATAAGGCGTGTTGTAAAGCTTCCTATTCGTTCCTTTTGGGCTAAGATATAAACAGAGATTAATGCACTGAAAAAGACATTGTATACTCCCGAGAAAACCGAGGTGGTAAGATTTATCGCATTTCCGAAAATGGAGTTTGAATATTTCGAAAAGAAGTCCTTAAGTGTTCCTGAAAGAGAATTCCAGTTAATTTCAATGTCGGGAATTGCGTCTTGTGAAAGACTGAAACGCTTTAATGTGTTTTCTACCCAGTCACGGGCTTCTACCATAAATGACGGCAATTTTTCCGCAAGGGATATAATGGTTTCGGCAACATCCGGAATAATTACCCAGATAACCAGTGCAATTACACCCAAAGCAATTAGATATGTAAGAAGTATGCATAGCGGTCGGCGCAGCTTACGTACAAAGCCGTGAGGACTTTTACCCATAAAAGAAAAGACCTTTGTTTCAAGAGCGGTAAGCAATACATTAAGCACAAAAGCTATGCATAAGGCTGTTATTACCGGACTGAAAACCTTTAAGGTTTTAGATAAAAAATTCGAAATATAATTCAAATTTTGAAATGCCGTAAAGGCTTTTACTCCG
>JAFOYI010000029.1 GCA_017391425.1 Clostridia bacterium
GAAATGCGTTTTTATATTTGCGGATCAAGCGAAATGCTCCGCCTCGGAAAGTCCTCACCGTGTAAAATTTAGAGGACAAAAACTTAATATGCGGGTATGTCGGAATAGGCAGACGCGTTAGATTCAGGTTCTAATGATCGCAAGGTCGTGGAGGTTCAAGTCCTCTTACCCGCACCATCGCTCAAAGTTTCTCTTTTGAAACTTTGAGCGTTTTTCTTTGCCTAAATTTTTCATTCAAATCACTTGTCACAAACAAAAAACAGGCGCACAGCATAAAGCTGTACGCCAGCCGAGTATATTGTTTTGCAACTGACTGAGGAACCGCAACCGCCGCATTTTATAAGACCTGTGTACTTAAAATGACCGATTTAATTATTGTTTTCAAATTTCCGTCAAAATCAGTCATTTGTTTTTATATTATATCATATTTTAAGCAAAACATTTTGTTAATCCAGCCAAATATGATTGAAAATGACTGAAAAAGCTTGAAATCAGTCAAAGCTAATGCTATAATGATATCGGAATAAATGATTAGGCAAGAGCGTGATAAAATGTTTAACCCCGAAAGACATGAATTGATTTTAAGTATTTTAAATGAAAAAGGTGCAGTTTCGGTTGCGGAACTGACCGAAACGCTCGGTGTTTCGGAATCAACCGTCAGGCGTGATTTGGTAGAACTTTCCGAAACCGGAGTGATTAATAAGGTTCACGGCGGTGCAACATTAAATAAGAGGCAGTTTATTCTGACCGAGGACACAGTTGACGATAAGCGTGAAAAAAACATTTGCGAAAAACGCAAAATTGCCGAATACGCCGCAAAACATATAACCGACAGTGATTTTGTATATCTTGATGCCGGAACCTCCACATTGTTTATGATAGACTATTTGCCTAAAGACTTAAAAGCAACCTTTGTTACAAACGGAATAAGCCATGCTAAGCTGCTTTCAAAAAGAAATTACAAGGCTGTTATTATTGGGGGTCAGTTAAAAAGCACAACCGAAGCGGTTATAGGTCTTTCGGCGGCTAACAATCTTCAAAGCTATAATTTTACAAAGGCGTTTTTCGGCACAAACGGAATAACCGAAAATCAAGGCTATTCCACACCCGACAGCGACGAAGCGTTTGTAAAATCGGCGGCAATTAACAGGTCCTTTGTTTCTTATGTGCTTGCCGATTCAAGCAAATTCGGCAAGGTTTCTTCCGTAAGCTTTGCAACGCTCGACCGTGCCTGCATTATAACCGATAAAAAACCTGAATCGATTTTTGAAAAACTTACGGTTGTAAAGGTTGTAGACTAATTTAAAGAGGAGGAAAAATTATGGTATATACAGTAACATTCAATCCAGCACTTGACTATGTTATGAATCTTGAGTCGATTTCCACCGATGATATTAACCGAACCCGTTCCGAAGAGCTTTATTACGGCGGAAAGGGTATAAATGTTTCGGCAATTCTGACTCGCCTTGAAATTCCTAATATCGCATTAGGCTTTACCGCCGGCTTTACGGGACAAAAAATTAAGGAAATGATGAACAGCGACGGAATAAAGAACGATTTTATCGAATTGGATAACGGCTTTACCCGTATAAATGTTAAGATTAAATACGGTACGGAGCTTGATATTAATGCAAACGGTCCGGGAATCAGAAAAGAAAAAATTGAAGAATTGTTCGGAAAATTAAAAAGTCTTAAAAACGGAGATTATTTAATACTGGCAGGGAGCGTTCCTCCCGACTTGCCGGATGATTTATACAGCAAAATACTTGAAAAGCTTGACGGCAGGGGAGTAAATGCTGTTGTAGATACAACAGGTAATCAGCTTTTAAATGTGCTGAAATACAAACCGTTTCTTATAAAACCGAATCATCACGAGCTTTCGGAGCTTTTCGGCGAAGAAATGGATACTACCGAAAAAATAACTGTTTATGCAAGAAAATTAAAAGAAATGGGTGCAAAAAACGTGCTTGTCTCCCGCGGGGGCGACGGTGCCTTACTGATAGACGAATACGGTAAGGTGTACCTAAGGGACGCTGTAAAAGGTAAACTTGTAAATTCGGTAGGATGCGGGGACTCTATGGTTGCCGGTTTTACAGCCGGATATATAAAATCCCATGATTACGGCGAAGCGTTAAAGCTTTCGGTTGCAAGCTCGGCGGCAACGGCATTTTCAAGCGAATTAGCAAAAGCCGATGAAATACACAATATTTATAAAACATTATGAAGGGAGAAAAACTATGCGTATCACAGATTTATTAAAATCCACCGCAATTTAGTTGAACGCTGATGTCAAGAATAAAAGTGAAGCGATAGACAAACTCATTGCACTCCACTCAGCGGCAGGAAACCTTACGGATTCCGAAAAATTCAAAGAGGAAATCTTAAAGAGAGAGGAACATTCAACCACCGCCATAGGTGAAGGGATTGCCGTTCCGCACGCAAAATCTTCGGCAGTTAAAACCCCTGCGCTTTCTCTTATCACCGTTCCGTCAGGCGTTGATTATTCCGCACCCGACGGAAAGAATACCGACCTTTTGTTTATGATTGCCGCTACTGAAGACGGTGACGCACATTTGGAAATTCTTTCACAGCTTATGGTTATGCTTATGGACGCTGATTTTGCAAATGCTATAAGAAATGCGAAATCCGTAGATGAGCTTTTAAAGCTTATAGACGATAAGGAAACCGAAAAAAACGCAGAAGAAAAAACTCAGCCTAAAAAGGAAGGCTACCGCATTTTGGCAGTTACCGCTTGCCCTACCGGTATTGCCCACACCTATATGGCAGCCGAAGCGCTTGAAAAAGCAGGCGAAAAGCTTGGGTATCCTTTAAAAGCCGAAACAAACGGCTCGGGCGGTGCTAAAAACATACTTACCAAAAAGGAAATCGAAGAATGTGACAGTATTATCATTGCGGCCGATAAAAATGTGGATATGGCACGTTTTGACGGTAAGCCTTTAATAAAGGTTTCGGTTTCAAGCGGTATTAACAAACCCGAGGAATTGATACAAAAAATCATTGACGCAAATTGCAATAGCAAGTTGCAATAGTTAACGAAAGATTCACAGGTGGAACGGATTTGCCTTTGAGGGAGGAGCGTAGCGACGAGCGAAAAGGAAA
>JAFOYI010000030.1 GCA_017391425.1 Clostridia bacterium
ATGCCATAAGAAACCGCGGCGGAGATTATTACCATGTAACGAACGGTCAAGCCGATATAAGCAATCCGGCTATCAGAGCAAATCAAAATCCAAAATTCGGCATAGATGTATCACACTATCAGGGAGAGATTGATTGGGAAAGGGTTAAGCCTCAAATCGATTTTGCGATACTTCGGTGCGGTCTCGGAGATGATATGAAGTCTCAGGACGATAAACAGTTTGAACGGAATTACAACGAATGTATGCGCCTTAACATACCGGTCAAAATATATTTCTTTACATATGCGGTAAGCAAGGACAATATAGACAGCGAAATCGCGCACATTCAAAGATTGCTTGCGGGCAAAACCGTAACCTCGCCTGTTTATATAGATGTCGAGAATACAAAAAGTCTTGATTGGCGTACCATAAGCAATGAAGAGCTGCTTTCCATAATGCAGGAATTTAATTCAAGGCTTGACGCTCTCGGATATAAGATGGGCATATATTCAAGCCGCTCCGCATTTTGGAACGAAAAAATGACAGACGGATGGTACGCAACCGTAAGCAAATGGGTTGCGGAATATGACGACTGCGTTAATGATTTCGACAGAAGCTATGACATTTGGCAATACACCTCAAAAGGCAGTATCGACGGTATCGACGGCAATGTGGACCTTGTTGTCTGGATAACTCAAAATTAAAATTTTGCCCCGTTTATCGGGCGCCGAAGGCGTTTTGGATAAACGGGGCGTATTTTTTAGTTGAAATTTAATAATTTTATGGTATAATAATTTGTACGCAAAATTTGCGGCAATATAAAAGCAACAGCAAAACCGTGCCGGGCACTGCCCGCACAATGCTTGAAAGGAATGCTGATATATGGCTTTGAGAAAAGCATGGAACAATGTTCTCGGCTTTTTTACAAATACTGTACCTGAATTTTTTAAAAATAATTTTGAGGTTTCTTCTACCAAACGCTCAAAAATAATCGGAGCATCAATATGCGTAGTAACGCTTATTGCGGTAATTCTTGATGTTAACGCATACACATCTCAGGAATTTTCCGCAAAATGGATACTTCTTGCGGCAACGCTTTTAAGCACATTTGTTTTAGGGCTGACTGCGGCTTATACCGTAAAAATCAAAAACGACCTGCTTAATAAAATTTGGCATCTTCTGTTTTTGCTTCTTATGCCGTTCGTTACAATAACTATGACGGAATGCCTTAACAATGTCTTTATTTACAATATGACATATTTGGGCTTTCTCGGGAATTATCTGCTTGTTATTATACTCTATTTTTTGGTTTTTGCGCTTTCAGGCAGTATAAGACTCCCCTTGCTTATTGTAAATCCCATACTTTTCGGACTTGCGGTTGCTCACAGTTATATTATGGACTTCAGGGGCACTCCGTTTTTGCCGATGGATTTCTTAAGCATAAAAACCGCCGCAGGCGTTGCGAACACATACAATTATACCCCTACCTATAAGGTAATGACGGCGTCTATGATATTCATTTTTACAATTATACTCGGTGTAAAAATGAGGACGCCTAAGTACAACACAATTACTAAAGTTATTTCACGCGCATTTGCAGGTACATTTTCGTCTGTTTTGCTGATACTTTTCTATTTCACAAGCATTTTTGCGAATGCCGGTGTGCGCCCCGACTTTTGGAATCAGACAAGAGGATACCGCAATTACGGCTTTGCTTTTAATTTTTTCTGCAATACCAAATACTTGTATATGTCAGAGCCTTCTAACTATAATCCGGATGAAATAAAGGATTATGTAAACAGCGTGGTTGATAAAAACCGGCCGGATACAGATAACAGCGACAGCTATACAAAACCGAATATAATCTGTATAATGAATGAATCGCTTTCCGACCTTCAGGTGCTTGGTAATCTTACTACCAATGAAGATTATATGCCCTTTATTCACAGTCTCACTGAAAACACAATAAAAGGAAATCTGTATGTACCGGTAATAGGTGCGGGTACTTCAAATACGGAATTTGAATTTTTAACCGGTCATACCACCGCATTTTTGCCGTCCGGCAGCAACGCATATATGCTGTATATAAAAAATCCCTTGGCGTCGCTTGTTTCCACGCTTAAAGCGCAAAGCTACTCGGCGTTTGCACTCCATCCGTATTATGCTGTCGGTTGGAACCGTACCGATGTTTACAAATATATGGGATTTGACAAATTCGTCAGTCTTGAAAATATAATGGATGTTTCACTTATGAGGGAATACCAGGCAAACGGCAGTGACCCGAATTATCTTCAACAGCTTGTTGAGGAGGCATATCCCGGCGAAAATATGCTTATACGCCAGTATATAAGCGATTCATATGACTACAAACTGCTTATAAAGGACTATGAGGACAGGGATAAATCAACCCCCTATTTTGCTTTCAATGTAACAATGCAGAATCACGGCGGTTATACAACAAGCTGTGTTAATTTTGATGAGAGCATTTACGCCACTTCTGTTTCAAAGGATTATATTAAAGCAAATAAATATCTATCGCTTGTAAAAGCAAGTGATAATGCTTTCAAAGAGCTTATAGATTATTTCAGCACTGTAAAGGAGCCTACCGTTATTTGTATGTTCGGTGACCATCAGCCATCGGTTGAAACAGGGTTTATATGTGAGGCTTTGGGCGTTGACAGCCTTTCGGGACTTACTTCACAGCAGGAGCAAAGCAGGCATATCACACCGTTTATCATATGGGCAAATTATGATATAGAAGAACAGCAGATAGATAAGCTTAGCTCAAACTACCTTTCATCACTGGTTCTTAAAACCGCAGGAGTTAAGCTTTCGGAATACAATCAGTATCTTTTAAAGCTTTCCGAAACCCTCCCCGTAATAAACACGGTAGGTTATATTGACAATGAGAACAATTACTATAAATGGAGCGATGTTTCACCGTACAGTCATCTGCTTGATGAATATGAGAAGATTCAGTATAACAACATTTTCGACCAAAAGAATATCGACCGTGATGTATTCTATGTAAACGGCTATGTACCCGAAGTGACCGAAGACGAAACCGCTTCATCGGAGAACGAATAATGCGTAACACAACTCTTTGTCACATTGAGAAAGACGGCTGCTATCTCATGCTCCACCGCATAAAAAAGGAAAATGACCTGAACCGAGATAAGTGGGTCGGCATAGGCGGTAAATTTGAGGACAAAGAAAGCCCCGAAGAGTGTAATCGGCGTGAAGTTTTTGAAGAAACCGGTTTAATCTTAAAGAATGCGGAATATCGTGGAATTGTCACCTTTGTTTCGGACAAATGGGAAACCGAATATATGCATATTTTTTTATTCCGACAGCTTTTCGGGCGAAATAAAGGAGTGCGACGAGGGCGTACTCGAATGGGTGAAAAAAGAAAAGCTCTATTCCCTTCCTATATGGGAGGGTGACAAAATATTTCTTCATTTGCTCGAAAAAGATACCCCTTTCTTTTCGTTAAAGCTCGAATATACGGGAGATACTCTTTTGAAAGCCGTTCTGAACGAAAAAATATTAGATATTAAAACAGGTGCGTTATGAATATTTGCATATACGGTGCTTCAAGCAGCGTTATTGCCGGAGTATATGTAAATCCGGTAGAAATTTTGGGAACAAAGCTTGCCCAAAGGGGGCATAATCTCATTTTCGGCGGCGGTAAATACGGTCTTATGGGAGCCGCTGCGCGCGGTACGAAAAAAGGCAGAGGTAAAATAATCGGCGTAGTACCCGAATTTCTTGCCTCGGGCGGCGTCATATACGAAGAATGTGACGAGGTAATATATACCGAAACTATGCGTGAACGCAAGGCAATTATGGAATCAAGGGCAGATGCATTTATTATTACACCGGGCGGGCCCGGTACGCTTGACGAGTTTTTTGAAATTCTTACACTTAAACAGCTCGGCAGACACTCAAAACCCATAGCAATTCTTAACACCTGCGGATATTACGACAATTTGATAAAACAGCTTGAGTCTTCTGTACTCAAACACTTTATATCGCCCGATAATTTAAAGCTGTTCGCATCATTCGACTCGCAGGACAGGCTGCTTGATTATCTTGAAACCAACCCCACCTCCGATTTTATAACCGAGGAATTAAGGTATACAGGCAAAGAACAAAAATAAAAGTTTTTTTGCTATTTAAAAACTTTTTGTTGACATAAGTACAGGCTTTGAGTTATAATTTATACTCGATAGGTTATGGCTACTTGTCCGGACTTTACTTAAAGGTCCTCATAACCGCCCACATATTGATTAAGGAGGTTTCGCAAATGAAAAGGACATATCAGCCTAAAAAGCTCCACAGAAAGAAGGAGCATGGCTTTTTAAAGAGAATGGCAACATCCAACGGCCGCAAGGTTCTTGCAAGACGCAGAGCTAAGGGCAGAAAGCAGTTGACATACTAAAGCCACTTCACCGTGGCTTTTCCTTTTATAGGTATCAAGTCTACGGTCGCCCGCCCGATGGGATGAATTATTCTCCCATCAGGCGTGATACTGACAGTTATGAAGAAAAAACTAATTAAAATAAAGGAAAATTATATTTTCCGCCGTGCCTACAATAAGGGTAAATCTTTTGTTTGTCCTTATTTTGTTGTGTATGTAATGAAAAACCGTTACGGTGTGCGGCTCGGAATAACAGCCGGGAAAAAGCTCGGCGGAGCCGTTAAGCGAAACCGTGCAAAGCGTGTTGTTGCCGCCGCTTTTCGTGAATGTCTGCCCTTTATAAAGGACGGGTACGACTTTGTTATTGTAGCAAGAACGAAAATACTTAGTATAAAAAGTACTACTGCCGCTGTTTCAATGGAAAAACTGCTGATTTCAGCCGGCGTTACGGAAAAATCCGAAACAGATGAAAAAACTGCTGATTCGAATAGTTAAATTTTACCAAAAAAATATTTCGCCTCGCAAGATACCGTGCTGCCGATTTACCCCAACCTGCTCCGCTTATGCCGTGGAGGCTCTTGAAAAAAGAGGGGCGATTGTCGGTTCAGCCCTCGCTTTGTGGCGTATTTTGCGTTGTAATCCGCTGTGCAAAGGCGGATATGACCCGGTACCCGAAAGACGGGTGCGAACAAAAAACAAAAAATAACCGTTGCCGTGTTTTCGGCACGAATGGACGGTGTATAAATGCAAACACTATTTAATATTATAAACATTCCTTTCGGCTGGGCGCTTGAATTCTTGTCCGGTCTTTTCGGCGGCAATTTTGCCGCTGCGGTTTTTATGTTCACCCTGCTTATCAATGTTATACTTATACCGCTCAGCATTAAAAGCCAAAAATCCTCGGTACAGCAGACCCGTATAAAGCCGAAGCTTGATGAGCTTAGGAAGAAATACGGAGATGATAAACAGAAGTATAACGAGGCTATGCAAAAGCTTTATCAGGAGGAGGGCGTGTCGCTCTCGGGCGGCTGTCTGCCGATGATATTGCGCCTTGTTTTGATGATGAGCATTTACTACCTCATTATGTCTCCCCTCACCTATCTTGTGCATATAGATTCATCTGTAATATCCGAGGCGGCAAAACAGCTTGGCACATCTGCCAACGCCCGTGCGGAGCTTCAGATAATCGAGGCGGTAAGAAACGGAACAATCGACTTTCCGCAAATTGCCGATAAGCTTGGTTCCATAGATTTCAACTTCTTCGGAATAAATCTTACCCAGACTCCGAAGTTTTCGTTTGATATATTTCACGACGCCCAGCCTATCTGGATAATGCCGATAATAGCGTTCTTGGCTCAAATGCTTACAAGTGCTATTTCGCTTGTTATGCAGAAAAAAATCAATCCCGATTCTCCTAATATGGCGGGTATGATGCTCACAATGCCGCTTCTCTCACTGTTCATCGGCTTTACACTGCCCGGCGGCGTTGCATTCTATTGGGCTTGTTCTTCGCTTATCGGCGGGCTTATTCAAGTCGGCGTTCAGCAATTCTACGGTCCGCAAAAGATGCTTTCCCGTGAAAGACTCAAAGAGCTTAATAAGGAATGTGATTTTGAAGAGGCACAGCTGAAAAAATTAAGCCGTAATTTTGAAGACGGCAATCAAGCTTAAAAAAATTAAAGGGAGGATTACTCTTGATAAAAGAAGCACGAGGCTTCGGTTTAACAATAGACGAAGCAAAAGAAAAGGCCATATCAGACCTTAATATGCCGGAAGAAGCAGATATACAGTTTGAAGTAATTTCAACCCCGAAAAAGAAAACATTAGGTCTTTTCGGAGGCCGCATGGCGGAGGTTCGTGTATTTGTGGAATTGCCTGATGAAAAACCGGCAAAAAGCAAAAAGAACCGCCCTCAAAAAGAAGAAAAACAACCCGTTTCGCAGAACAAGCCGCAAATAAAGTCAGAACCCAAAGCAAAAGAAGCAAAAAGCGAAACAAAAGAAACTAAACCTGCAAAAAAATCGGTTCCCGAGTACGGCGAAACCGTAAGCGCAGATACCGTTTCGGCAGATTCAAAAGCAGGCAGAGCAATCGCTTACCTGAAATCAATACTTGAAAGCCTCGGTTGTAATGATACTGAAATTAAGATTGCAGAAAAAGACAATTCTGCTCTTATCGAGCTTAACGGCGAGGGACTCGGAGTAGTTATCGGACACAGAGGTGAAACGCTTGATTCACTTCAGTATCTTACAGGTCTTGCCGCAAGCAACGGCGGCGGATATTATAAGGTCACGCTCGATATAGGAAATTACCGTGAAAAAAGAGAAGAGGCGCTCGCAGGACTTGCAAAACGCATTTCAGAGCAGGTTTTAAAAACCGGAAAATGCCGCAGTCTTGAACCTATGAACCCCTATGAACGCAGAATAATTCATACTACGGTTCAGTCGATTGACGGTGTTATATCCGGTTCATTCGGCGAGGGTTCTGCAAGACATGTCGTTATCGGCATTGAAGGAAAAGAACTGAGACCCTTAAGAAGAGATCCGAGAAGAAGAAACGGTTATTCTCACCGCACTCCTCAGGCAAAACAATCCCCTGTCAATGATCCGTCCCGTGAGCCTAAGCGTGACAGCGACGCTCCCCTGTACGGTAAAATCAACTAACAGAATATTAAACGAATTTTCAATGACGGATTACGGTTTCCCCTATATCCGTCAATTTTTTAATTATAATTGACAAAATAACAAAATATGTATATAATACTATATGTTGCTTATATTACTTAGTATATACGCAACGGATTGAAACAGATTATCAGGTTAAACTATATATAAATCTTATGTGACTGGGAGTGCCTTATTTGGAGAAATTCGTAATTAAAGGCGGCAATGCTCTTAAAGGCGAGGTTCGCATAAGCGGCGCCAAAAATGCGGCTGTCGCTATACTTCCGGCAGTTTTGCTGTCCGATGAGCCCTGCCTTATTGAAAACCTACCGAACATATCCGATGTTGCAACACTTTTAAAGACTATGCACGCATTGGGTGCTCAGATTAAACCCATAAATAAATCAAGCGTAGAAATCGACCCCAAGCATGTCAACTCATTTGTTGTTTCAAAAGAAATGGCAGAAGGAATGAGGGCGTCAAGTTATTTCCTCGGAGCCTTGCTCGGCCGTATGAACAGGGCGAGAGTCGCTCCCCCCGGAGGATGCGATTTCGGAGTTCGTCCTATAGACCAGCATATCAAGGGCTTTGAGGCATTGGGTGCTAAAATGACCATTGAAAACGGCATGGTAGACGCAAAGGCTCAGCATCTGACCGGATGCTCTATATATCTTGATGTTGTTTCCGTAGGCGCAACCATAAACATTATGCTTGCCGCCGTAAAGGCTTCGGGACTTACGGTTATTGAAAACGCCGCCCGTGAACCTCATATCGTCGACCTCGCAAACTTCCTTAACTCAATGGGTGCAAATATAATGGGCGCCGGGACAAGCGTTATAAAAATTCGCGGCGTAAAGCATATGCACGGTACTTCATACAGCATAATACCCGACCAGATTGAGGCAGGCACATATATGGCGGCAGCCGTAGCAACAAAGGGCGATATTCTTGTAACAAATGTCACTCCGAAACATCTTGAGTCTATAATAGCCAAGCTGGTAGAAACCGGCGCTAAGGTAACGGAATATGATGAGGCAGTGCGGGTTCAAATGACCAAACGGCCGCACAAATGCAATATTAAAACTATGCCGCACCCCGGATTCCCTACCGATATGCAGCCGCAAATTGCAGTACTTTTGAGTATTGCGGACGGTACAAGCATAATTACCGAAGGTGTATGGGACAGCCGTTTCAGGTATGTTGACCAGCTTACACTAATGGGCGCCGATATACAGGTGGACGGCAAAATGGCGGTTATAACCGGCGTTAATGCGCTTAATTCTTCACCTGTAAAAGCGGTAGATCTCCGTGCGGGCGCCGCAATGATAATTGCCGGACTTATAGCAGACGGAACTACGGAAATCGAAGAAATCGACCATATTGACAGAGGCTATGAAGACGTTGTCGAGAAATTCTCCGGTCTCGGGGCTGATATAAAGCGTGTAACGGTGTCGGACAATATCTCGGTTTTAAAACAGGCTTAATCCGAATTCACAAAATTCTGTAATAATTGCGTCCGGACCGACAGTAAAGTCGGTCCGTTTTTTTAGAAAGGAATCTTAAATGTCAAGAATATGTCCGCTTTTCAGCGGTTCTTCGGGAAACAGTACATATATAGCATCGGAAAACGGTTCTCTCCTTATTGATGTCGGGGCCTCTTTTCATGCAATATCTTCAGCACTCGAAGCAATAGACAGTAGCTGTGAAGAAATCAAGGCGGTTTTAATAACTCATGAACACACCGACCATATAAAAGGTCTTAAAACATTTTTAAAATATGCTAAAGTGCCTGTTGTCGCATCCGAAGCAACTCTTAATACACTTATTTCAGCAAATATTATACCTGCCGGAACCAAAACACTGCAAATCGATAACAGATCGGAGCTTTGCGGTTTTGAAATAACACGGTTTCCCACTATGCACGATTGTGTCGGTTCAAGCGGTTACTCGGTTTACACGGCAGACGGCAAAAAAATATCCGTCTGCACTGACCTCGGCAAAGTTACAGACGAGGTACGGACTGCCGTTTACGGAAGTGACGCTGTTTTAATAGAATCCAATCACGACATTGATATGCTGAAAAAGGGTCCTTACCCCCCTGCCCTTAAAATGCGTATCCTTTCCGACAACGGACATATATCGAACAATGCATGTGCCGCCGAGCTTCCGAATCTTTTAGACAGCGGAACAAAAAGGTTTATTCTCGGGCATTTAAGCCGTAAAAATAACAGTCCGCTTTTGGCGTTTAACGCTGCCTGTGCGTCTCTTACGGACTGCGGTGCAAAAGCAGAAATCGATTATATGCTTTCGGTTGCCTCGCCTACGGGAAACGGAGTTACTGTAGTATGATAAAAATTAACATTATCGCCGTTTCACGGCTCAAAGAAAAATATCTCCGTGATGCCGCCGCAGAATATCAAAAGAGATTGAGCGGTTTTTGCAATCTTACCGTTACTGAAATCGAACCTGTAAAGCTGCCTGAAAAGCCTTCAGCCTCGGAAATTGCCTCCGCTCTTGATAAAGAAGCTGAAATTATAATAAAAAAAATTCCGAAATCAAGCACAGTTATCGCTCTGTGCATTGAGGGAAAGCAATTATCAAGCGAAGAATTTGCATATTCACTTGAAAAGGAAACGGATATAGGAAACAGCGTTACATTTATAATCGGCAGTTCCTACGGACTTTCCGACAAAATTAAGTGTCTTTCTGAAACCAAGCTTTCTTTTTCAAAAATGACCTTCCCCCACCAGCTTTTCAGAATACTGCTTTTGGAACAAATTTACCGTGCCTTCAGAATAAACAACGGTGCCTCCTATCACAAATAAAAAAGCTTTAAAAAAGTGCTTGACCTCAGAGGTGATGTATGTTATAATAGCATTACCTCTGAAAGGTTCTTTTTTTTTTGTAGAGAACCGGTTGACGGTGAGTGTCCGTATAAGTGCTTTCTGCCGCTTCGGCGTCAGGTGCGGAAATTTGCCGAACCGAGGGAGGCGTTTACTTTTACGGCGGCTTTTTGCCGCACTGAGTAAAAGCAAAAAATATTTCCGTAAAGCGGGAGGTGCCGTTATGAGAGTTAAAATCACACTTGCTTGCACAGAATGCAAGCAGCGCAACTACAACACAATGAAAAACAAGAAAAACGATCCCGATAGGCTTGAAATGAACAAGTATTGTAGGTTCTGTAAAAAGCACACCCTACACAAAGAAACTAAGTAGGGGGACAAACGGATGAAAACTGTAAATAGAATCTGCCAGATTCTTGCAATCGTTTTAGGCATAGGTTCAGTTGTACTTTTCTTC
>JAFOYI010000031.1 GCA_017391425.1 Clostridia bacterium
AATTTCAAGGTCACGGCTGTCGAACAGAGCCTGCAGTTCCTCAAAGGTGATAACACAGTCTATATACGGTCTGACTTCTTCCTTTTGGAACTCCATTTTCTTAGCGGTGCAGGGTCCTATAAACACTACCTTGGCGTCGGGATCCTGTTCTTTTATATACTTTGAAATGGTAGCCGCCGGTGAAAGGTTATGTGATATGTTTTCCTCAAGCTCGGGGAACTGACTTCTTACATAGCTTACAAATGCAGGACAGCAGGAGCTGGTAAGGAATCCCTTTTCGGCAAGCTCTTTGGATTCGGCATAAGCCACCATATCCGCACCGAGAGCCGCCTCAACCACCGTATGGAATCCGAGCGCCTTTATGCCGGACACAACCTGTCCGAGCTTGGCGTATGTAAACTGACTTGAAATAGAGGGTGCGACAACTGCGTAAACCTTGTGTTCGCCGTTATTTTTAAGCATCTCAACAGCGTCAAGTATAAACGATTTATCGGTAATGGCACCGAAAGGACACTGATAAACGCACGCTCCGCAGGAGATGCATTTATTATTGTCTATGCACGCCGCTTTTGTCTCAGTCATAGAAATGGCGTTTACCTTACAGGCTATCATACACGGACGCTTGAAGTTAAGAATAGCGCTGTAAGGGCAAACCTTTGCACACTGCCCGCATTCGACGCACTTTGTCTTATCTATATGCGCCTTCTGCTGATTGTCAAAGGAAATCGCTCCTCTTCTGCAAACATCCTCGCAACGGTGTGCAAGACATCCTCTGCATGCTTCGGTAACATCATAACCGCCCATCGGGCATTCATCGCAGGCAATTTCTATAACCTCAATAACATTCGGGTTATCCTTATCGCCGCCCATTGCGATTTTAATACGCTCACCCAAAATGGCACGCTCTTTATAAACACAGCAGCGCATAGTCGGTTCTTTACCCGGAACTATTCTTTTCGGAATATCAATCATATTCTCGGTAAGAGTTCCGTTCCAAGCCTCCCGTGCCACCTCACGGAGAACCTTGTATTTCAAATGTTGTACTTTGGTATCGAATTTTCTCAAAACTTGACTCCTTACTGCCGCTTATCCCCTGCGGCAAAAAATATATAAATTAAAAGTAGCTGACCTTTATGCGCTTGCCCATTTTTTTAAGGCAATCCGACAACTCGGTAACAAGCTGCATTTTAATATTGAAATTAATCGGAAGATCCGGATTCTGATGCGCCGGATTTATCGCCCTGCCCACAAAAAAGTTTATATCGGTTGCTTCTTCGAAAAGCAGACGGCAAATAAGTGACGCACCGTCCCTTTTTACTCCCCACTGCGAATACGATTCATTATCGCTGAGATAATCCTTTGCATAGGAAAGCACCTTGTTTATGGTTATAACGCCTTCCGTAACAAGGTCAACCCCCTCTATTTCGGCAATAGGGGGAACGTCCTTATCCACAAACTCAAGCTTAGGCTTGAGCGGCTTACCCAAATACTTTGCGGCAATCGTAGATGTAGTGCCGCCGCATATTATGTGCTTACCCTCCTTAGAAAAGAAGAGAGACATCATTTTATCGCAGTCGTCCCGATTTGACGGAGGACCGAAAAGCAAATTCATAGGCTCACGCCTGCGTATCCTAACAACACAGGCTGTTGCGTCGTCCCCGGGTTTTCCGCCGTAAAGTCGGTTACATTCATCAATCAATATTGTTGAAAGTGTTTTTGCCGTATACCCTACCGGATAAAATGTTTTCATAAATTCGGCGATGTCTTCCCTCTGCCAACCGAAATTATACTCTGTTCCTATTCCGGCATGGGGGCAGCCGTCGCTCATAAGAACGAAAACATCGTTTTCGCAAAGTCTTATACGGGACTGAAATATTTTCTTGCCCTCAATACTAAGCTCGGTTTTAGGATAATCATACTCTTCCCCGTCACGCAAAAGAATAACCGCCGGATTGTCATACTGTATAAGCTCGGCCTCATTACTGTCTACAATACGCATAATAGTAAATGTAGAGTAAGCCACATGCCTTTCGGAGCAGACCGGCAAGGTTGCCGCTATTGTCTGTACGCAATCCTCAAGCGACAGTCCTGCCGCAATCATTGTGGATATTATTTTTGAAGTAAGAGTAGAAAGTATGCTTGCTTTAACCCCGCTTCCGAGTCCGTCTGCCAAAACAACAACGGTCGAACCGTCCTCCTGCTCAATTACATCAACATGGTCGCCGCAAAGCTCCTCGCCGTCATGAAAAATACTTCTGTAGCCTATATCCGCACAAAGCTTATTCATCGTTTATCGACTCCTTAAGCTTTGTAAGCGCTATTTTGGTTTCGGCGGCGGTCTCACCCAAAAGCGAAGCTATTTCCTGAACTATACGCATCTGCTTGTCTACAACCTTATCTGCGGTTTCGACCGTCTGACGGCTTAGCTCTTCCTTGCGCTGCCTTTGCATTTCTTCATCCGAAACATCACGCATAATGCAAATAAGCGCCTTGTACTCCTTATCAAGCACTATGGTCTGTTCGACATATCTGTCGTATTCGGCAAGATACACCTTGTTATCCCTTAATGTTTTACCTGTACGCTGAACATCCATAAACGGCTTGGGATCAAGAATTCTGATTATAGGTTCTCCCATAACATCAGACTCTCTCGGTATATTCATCAGCTTCAGCGCCGCACGGTTTATCTGCTGTACCTCGTACTTATCGTTAAGGACAACTATTCCGTTAGGCGTATTATTGATGATATTGTCCGAGAAGTTTTCCGCCCTGTCCTTTAGGAACGGCAGGCACATTGAGACCTCTGCCTTGCCCTGTATTATCGCAACCGCCTTTTCACGGCAGGTATTATAGCCGCATGAGCCGCAGTTAAGCTCATCCTCCGGCTTTAGCTTACCCATACGTCTCAGCGCCTCTCTTATCTCGCTTTCCGACGGATAGGGCAGCTTTCTTCCTATAAACTCAAGACTCTTGCGAAGCGTAAACTCATCAGGCTGGTCTACAGTAAAGTCCTTCTTACCGGCATAGTTCGCAACCGCCGCATAATCCCTTACAGGCATACGGTGATATTTTTCCATTACCGGACCGCCTATACAGCTTCCGGCGCACGCCGACATTTCTATAAAGCAGTTTTCTATTTTTCCCTCTTCTATATCGTGAAGTGCAGCCATACAGTTTTCAACGCCGTCGATTGCTATGTAAGTATAATCGGGAAGCATATTTTTCTGCATTGTTTTAAGTATGCCGCCCGTAGTCGGGAAAAATCTGGCAAGACCGTCATCTGTTTTGTCAATCTCTTTTTCAAGTTCAATTCCGGCGGCGTCAAACCACTCGGTAAGCTCTTCAAAGGTAAGCGCCGCATCGGTAATGCCCGAATAATAATCGGCCTCGTCCTTTTTAGCGACGCAAGGTCCTATAAACACCGTTTTGGCTTCGGGATTTCGCCGCTTTATATCCTCGCAGTGCGCCTGCATAGGCGACAGAACATCTGCAAGATACGGAAGACATGACGGATAATACTTCTGTATAAGAAGATTTACCGAATGACAGCAAGAGGATATAAGTATTTTCCTGTGTTCGTCTTTAAGCAGTCTCTCGTATTCTCTTTTTACGATGGTTGCACCCACTGCGGTTTCCTCTGCGTCCGCAAATCCGAGCTTTTTAAGGGCTGACTTCATCGCCGAAAATCCCACTCCGTCATAATTGGCTATAAAGGACGGAGCAACGCTTGCTATAACCGGAGCACCCGAATTGATAAGCACCTGCACCTTTTCGGTCTCACCCGCAATTTCCTTGGCGTCCTGCGGACAGACAACAAAGCACTGACCGCAAAGTATACATTCGTTGCCCACTATATGCGCCTGATTGCCCGAAAAGCGGATAGATTTTACAGGACAATGCCTTATACACTTATAGCAGTTTTTGCAGTTTGATTTTTTAAGCTTTAAAAACTCTGACATAACAACTACAATCCTTAATAAAGATTATTTTGCCCGGCTTAGAATGTTCTCTTCAAAAAATTCGTCCACTGTCTCCGGCGATACCGAATAAAGCTCGCCGTCCACCGTTACACATACGCCCTGCTGGCAATTACCCATACAGAAAGTTCCGCCGAGCTCGACGCTGTCTTTCAAATTATTATCCGATATAAGTCCCTGCAAAGCCTCGACCACCTGTCTTGAGCCCTTAAGATGGCAAGAGCTTCCGATACATACCGTTACCTTCATAATATTTCCTCCGTTAAAAAATTATAAAACTGCTAACCTTAGCAGAACGTTGCGTTCAGAAGCATACCGGCTTACGGACATTGCCGCCGCCATAATCGGTATAAGCTTTTCTATATTCTCCCTTTTTTTATCTGCACTCTTACAATAAAAATAAATATACTTTTCGGCTTTTAGCCTGTCTTCAAATAAAAAGCGCAAATATGTTGATGCCGCATCGGCTTCCGCCGCTCCTCTTGCCGCATGCGACCAGTCAAGCACCACGGGATTGCCTTTTTCATCTATAATAACATTTGAGGGACTGAAATCGCAATGACAAAGACTGTCCCCGTCGGGCAGCTCGCAAAGCTCACCGATAAGACGGTTTTTTGATTTTTCATCGAGCTGAGACCGAGTTATCCTGCGTTCAACCTTATCTCTGAGTCTTGCAAATACAGAAGTATTGTTCCTTTGAAACGCAATTTGAAGTTCGGCAAATCTTTTTAGTATTTCATCGGTTTTATCAGGATTTTCGGCAATTATATCCGCCACGGTTTTTCCACTTATATATTCGCTTATTATCGCCCATTTGCCGTCTTCCTTTTCTATCCCCAAAAGCTTAGGAACATTAAGTCCCGCTTCCTCGGCACGGGCTTGATTAAGAGCCTCATTCAGAATATCCGATTTCGAATAATCACTGTCAAAAACCTTAATGACACGGTCAGTTTCCTTATACACCGTTTTACCGGTGCGAACCGCAATTATTTTATCAAGATTCATCTGCGGCCCCCCTATACGGTATATATTATAAGACATTGTGAAAAGATAATCAAGTGAAAACTGCTTTAAAATCCGATTTTGTTGTATCAACACGAATTATATGATAAAATATCAATTAAAAGAACTATATCTTACGGAGAAACGGCTTATGGAAAATGAAATTTACGATATAATCATTATCGGCGGCGGTGCCGCAGGACTTACTGCGGCGCTTTATTCCGCAAGGGCGGGGAAATCGGTGCTTTTGCTTGAAAACACAAGCTTCGGAGGGCAAATTTCATACTCACCTGAGGTTGAAAACTACCCCGGATTTAAAAGCATAAGCGGACTTGATTTTTCGGACAGGCTATTATCCCAAGCAGTCGCCGCAGGGGCAAAAACCGCTTTTGAAACAGCACTTTCGGTAAAATGCGGCGAAAAATTCAAAACAGTGACAACCGATTCCGGAGAACACAAATGCCGGGCCGTAATAATAGCCGCCGGACTTAAGCACCGTAAAATCGGACTCGAAAACGAGGACAGATTTACCGGAAAAGGAATCTCGTACTGCGCAGTGTGCGACGGCTCACTTTTTAAAAACAAAAGGGTTGCCGTTTACGGCGGCGGAAACACGGCGATAGAAGAAGCTTTGTTTTTATCGGATATATGCGAAAGCGTAACCTTAATTCACAGGCGAAATGAACTAAGGGCCGATAACGCAGAAATTAAAAAACTTGAAAGCAAAGAAAATATCATATATAAGCTTGACTGCACAGTGGTGTCGTTAAACGGAGAAAGCTCTCTTACCTCTGTTACGGTAAAAAATTCAAAAACGCAAAAAACCGAAGAATTAAAAATATCCGCCCTGTTTACGGCAATAGGTCAAATTCCGCAAAACGAGGCATTTAAAAACATTGTAAAGCTTGACGAATACGGATTTATAGAATCGGGCGAGGACTGCAAAACGCAAACAGACGGCATTTTTGCCGCAGGCGATTGCCGTACAAAAGAACTGCGCCAGCTGACCACTGCGGTATCGGACGGTGCGGTTGCCGCAACAGCCGCCTGCAAATATACAGATTTAAAAAATATATGATAAAACAGGCTCTGCCTGTTTAAAGGCAGAACCTGTCAGCGGAAAAATGCGGCGTAAACGCCGCAAAGGGATTAAATTGCAGCTTTATCGGCAGACTGAAACAGCCGATTTATGAATTTTCGTTTGCAATATATTCTTTGAATTCTTCGTTTTGTTCAGAATAAGCGGAAAGCATCGGCTCTACATCCTTGCCTTTTTTACGGTCAAAGTAGTTCTTGGTTATTTTTGCAACCTGACCCGACAGGAAAATAAGCGCAATCAAATTCGGCAGAGCCATCAAGCCGTTAAATGTATCGTCAAGTGCCCAAATCAAATCAGAGCCGATCAACGAAGAAAAGACAATAAGCAAAATATAAATAACTTTAAATACTTTTGTTGCAATTTTTCTTGTTTTTTCGGAGGCGTTTCGGAAGCAGAAGTCCATAGCCTTTTCACCGTAATAAGACCATGCAAGAATAGTAGTAAAAGCAAATAGCGGAAGAATAATAAGGAATGTAACGGTTCCGAATGTTCCGAGATTTGAAGAGAACGCCGACAAAGCTGTAGCAGAGTCTGAAGCTCCGACAAATTCGCCTGCGGAATTTGTTGTTCCGAAGAAGGAACCGTTTGCATATGCGCCGTTTCCGATATTGGTTGTTAAAATAACAAGCGCAGTAAGCGTGCAAATTATAAAGGTATCAAAAAATACTTCAAAAATTCCCCAAAGTCCCTGTTTTACGGGCTCTCTGGTCTCGGAGGCAGAATGGGCTATAACAGATGAACCCAGTCCCGCTTCATTAGAAAACACGCCTCTTGCCAAGCCTTTTTTAATTATCTGCGAAAAAACAAATCCGCCTACACCGCCTGCAACTGCCTTTGCCGAAAAAGCACTCGAAAAAATAAGGCGGAAGGTTTCGGGAACAGCACCGATATTTTTTCCGATTATAACAATAGCCATTCCTATAAATAAAAGCGACATAAAAGGAACAAGCATTGACGCAATCCTGCCTATGCGTTTGATACCCCCGATAATTACAACAGCGGCAAACAGTGCCACAACAGAGCCTATAATCAGCTTTACCCACGCCGCATCCGTATTAAGAACAGATATAAACGAACCGGTTATTTTATTGGTCTGTACTCCGCTCATACCGGTTGCCGCAAGCAGGCAAAAGATTGCCGCAAGCAAACCTAACCAGCTTTGCTTTAAACCGTATGCAATATAATAAAAAGCACCGCCGCTGAAGCTCCCGTCCTTTTCCTTGCGCCTGTAATAAAGCCCCAGTACATTTTCGGAATAGTTTGTAACCATACCGAAAAACGCCGATATCCACATCCACATTACAGCCCCCGGACCTCCGGTTAAAATAGCCGAGGTAACACCTATAATGTTGCCGGTACCGACAGTGCCGGATATAGCTGCGGAAAACGCCTCAAATTGCGAGACCGTATTTTTGCCGTTTTTTCCCTGTTTTTTCCCGATACCCTTTACCACAGGTACAATAGTACTGCTTAACGATTCCCCAAATTTGCGAACCTGAAGCACCTTTGTGCGAACAGTCAGCAGTATACCGGTGCCGAGAATCATTATAATCATCGGCCAGCCCCAAACAACGCCGTTCACCCAATCGTTGACTTTGGTAATCGTTTCAATAAACGAATCCCACATTCAAATTCCCCCTAAAGTTTTTTATACAAACAAAAAGAGCTAAACGGTTACCGTTTAACTCCGAATAATGCACTGAAAAAAAGCCCAAGAGGGCATATGTAATCAGTTTTACTCCGTCCTTTTGCCTGAGAGATTGGCTTATCGCCTTGCACCTTCGGCATCCTGAATCGGACTTCTCCGGAGAGCTATCCGTACACAGTTTCATCGCTTTTGCGACACCTGAGAGTGTTACTCCTTCGGGAACGGGCGGTTTTACGACCGTAATTTCCTGCATACTTCATTTAGCTTTTTTATTTGTAACCCTATTGTACCACCTATTCCGCCCATATGCAAGCTTTTTCGGCATATTTCTGCCTGAAAACATAAAAAA
>JAFOYI010000032.1 GCA_017391425.1 Clostridia bacterium
CTCGCCGGCACAGGAGGTATGCTCGCCCTCGACTACTATATCAAGTATTTTAGCATTGCAGCTGTCCTCTGTATAGCCGCAAAAAACAGTTGAGGGTACGTTCTCAAAGCTTATTTCATCGCTCCTCCAGCTCTCGGCGTCAGCCGACTTGCGTGAAGAACGGGCAAGCTGCCGCTGATTTTCCATAAGCTCACGGAATTTTTCTTCATCAACAGTCATATTCTTTTCCGCTAAAATATCTTTGGTAAGATCAAGCGGAAATCCGTAGGTATCATAAAGCTTAAAAGCATCCTCGCCCGAAAGCATACCGCCCTCTTTAGTAAGGTCCTTAAGCATATTAAGACCTTGGTCTATTGTTTTGTTGAAATTGCCTTCTTCGTTGGAGATGACCTTTTTAATAAGCTGTTCTTTCTCAACAAGTTCGGGGTAGCCTGCCTTGTTTTCGGCAATTACAGAATCACACAGCTCACACAAAAACATATGATTTATGCCGATAAGCTTTCCGTGGCGTGCGGCACGGCGGATTATACGGCGGAGAACATATCCTCTGCCCTCGTTTGACGGAATTATTCCGTCGCTTATCATAAATACAGAAGCTCTTATATGATCCGTTACAGCACGGATTGAAATATCCGTATTTGCGTCTTTCCCGTACTCTTTTCCGGACATTTCGCACACTTTATTAAGTATATTTCTTATAGTATCGACCTCAAACATATTGTCAACGCCCTGCATTACGCAAGCAAGACGCTCAAGGCCCATTCCGGTATCGATGTTCTTATGTTCAAGCTCTGTATAAGTGCCGTCTCCCATATTGTTAAACTGAGAGAAAACATTGTTCCATATTTCCATATAACGGTCGCAGTCGCACCCGGGCTTGCAGTCCGGACTGCCGCAACCGTATTTTTCGCCACGGTCAAAATATATCTCACTGCACGGACCGCAGGGACCTGTTCCGTGCTCCCAGAAGTTATCTTCCTTACCGAGTCTTACTATATGGTTTTCGGGAACGCCTATCTTGTCACGCCAAATGGCATAAGCTTCGTCGTCCTCTTCATAAACCGAAGGCCACAATAAATCCGACGGAATTTCAAGCACCTCGGTCAAAAACTCCCACGCCCAGGAAATTGCCTGCTCCTTAAAATAATCCCCGAATGAAAAGTTTCCGAGCATTTCAAAATATGTGCCGTGGCGGGCAGTATGACCCACACGCTCAAGGTCGGGCGTTCTTATACATTTCTGGCAGGTAGTCACCCGCTTTGACGGAGGTGTAACCTCCCCCGTAAAATACTTTTTCATAGGCGCCATGCCGGAATTTATAAGCAACAGCGATTTATCGTTATTAGGCACAAGCGAAAAGCTTTTAAGCCGCATATGTCCCTTGGATTCAAAAAATGAAAGATATTTTTCACGCAAATCGTTAAGCGAAGTCCACTCCATAAATATACATCCTTAAATAAAATTGAATTTAACTTATATATTATATACTCGGGTTTTTTATTTGTCAATGCCGCCGTTTATCATTGATTTGAACTTTTCTTCATCTATTACCGTCACTCCGAGCTTTTTTGCTTTTTCAAGCTTGCTTCCTGCTTCCTCCCCTGCCAAAACATATGATGTTTTCTTTGAGACAGACGAAGAAGTTTTGCCCCCGAACGATTCAATTATTTCGGACGCCTCGTTCCTTGAAAATGTCGGTAAAGTACCCGTAAGCACAAATGTAAGCCCTGCAAAGCGGTTATCCTTAACCTCTTTGAGCGATTTCATATTAAGCCCTAAACCTTTAAGTCTTTCTATCATAATACGGGTTTCCGGCAGTGAGAAAAATTCATAAGCCGACAGCGCCAGTACCGAGCCAAAGCCGTCTATAGACTCAAAATCTTTTTCGTCCGCATTTAAAACGGTGTCAATATCAACAAAGTGTTCTGCCATCAGTGCCGCCGCTTTGCTGCCTATATGCCTCATTCCGAAGGCATAAATGAGCCTTGCAAGATCATTGCTTTTTGAGCGTTCTATCGCATTTTTTAAGTTCTCTGCACTTTTTTCTCCTGTTCGTTCAAGCTTTCTCACCTGTTCGTAATCAAGCTCGTATATATCGCCTATATTTCCTATAAGTCCCGCATTAAGCAACTGCTCAAGCACGGCAGGACCTAAGCCCTCTATATCCATAGCGTCCCTTGAGGTGAAGTGTATCAGATGCCGCAAAAGCTGCGCCGGACAATCGGCGTTTGTACAGCGTATAACCGCTTCCCCCTCCTCCCGTGTAACAGGCGAACCGCACGAAGGACAGACATTCGGCATTTCATACGGCATTGCATTTTCGGCGTGTTTTTTTACTGTAAGCACCTCAGGAATTATATCCCCTGCCTTGCGGACTACTATGGTATCTCCGATACAAATTCCTTTTTGTTTTATAAAATCTTCATTGTGAAGGGTAGCTCTGCTTACGGTTGTGCCTGCAAGAACTATCGGATCAAATTCAGCAGTCGGGGTAAGCGCACCTGTTCTGCCGACATTGATTTCTATATTTTTAAGCACCGTTTCCTTTTCTTCGGGCGGATATTTAAACGCTACCGCCCATTTAGGATACTTTGCCGTGCTTCCGAGCTCGTCTCTGTAAGCAAGCTCGTCCACCTTTATAACTGCGCCGTCAATATCGTAAGGCAAATCGCCCCTTGACAAGCCTATACGCTGCACTTCTTCTATTGCTTCTTTTGCAGAAGAACATTTCTTATATGTCGGTAAAGTGTGAAAGCCGAGAGATTTTATAAAATCCAGGGTTTCAATATGTGTTTCAAACTGCTTGCCTGTTATGCGCTGAATATTGAACACAAAAATATCCAATCCCCGTTCCGCAGTTATTTCAGAGTTTTTCTGCCTGAGTGAGCCTGCGGCTGCATTGCGTGGATTTTTAGCCGGCGCTTCACCCATAGTCTCCTGCTTCTCCACAAGCCGAATAAAGCTGTCCTTCGGCATATAAACCTCGCCCCTGACCTCAAGCTCACCATCAAATTCAATCGCTTTCGGTATGCTTTTAATCTGCAAAAGGTTTGCCGTTACATCTTCGCCCGTAACTCCGTCTCCCCGTGTGGAGCCTCTGAAAAACAGTCCGTCCTTATATTCAAGCGACACAGAAAGACCGTCTATTTTAGGTTCGACCGAAAATGCAGTGCGTACAATATCTATTTTGTTGCAAAAAGCCTCCAGCTCCTCAAAGCTGAAAACATCCTGCAAACTTTCCATTTTAACCGTGTGTATAACCGGTGAAAAAAGCTTGAGTGCGGCACCGCCCACTGTCTGGGTCGGGGAATCTTCCTTTTTAAACTGAGGAAATTCCTTCTCCAAATCTTCAAGCTCTCTCAGCATAGCGTCATATTCAAAATCCTCGATTTCCGGAGAATCCTCAATATAATACTTCCTGTTATGGTATTTAAGAGTGTCACTCAAATATTTAATTCTGCTTTCAGCTTTTTTAATATCCATAATTACTCCTGTTTATTTACCGGCAACAGCGCCGTAATCATTTATAAGACCTGCTGTATTGTCTCCCTCGTCTTCCACAACCTGAGTGAATGCTTCGGGTACAGCTCCCACAATAAGACTTTGCATTGCCATGGCAGAGGTTGAAACATTTATCGGGTCTGTATATCCTGCAGTCACAAGGCTGCCTTTGATATCCATATCTATCATAACAATATGGAGCACCTGATTAATTCCCGCAGACTTAAATTCATGCGAAAAATCCACAAAAGCAGTGCCTGTAAGCTGCATTTTGAAGTGGAGCTTGGGTCCGAATCCGCTTGTATAATTATTTGAAAAAAATGTTCCGAGCGGTATATAGATGTCATAGTATTCTTTGCTGTCTATTATCTGCGACAGGCGTTTGGCGATAAGACTTTTTAAATTATTTATCTTGACAATATTCGTTGAAATATCGGTTACCTGACCGTCTTCGTTTCGTGAAAGCTCGGCTATATCGTTATAGGAAACATCCTCGCTTGCAAGAATATCAAGCACCGCCTCATTAGCCGAATCAAGAAATTTTGTCTCCGCAACCGACACGGCATACCTTATAATCACCGGGGGCATTTTATAAAAGCAAAACGCCGCAATCAAGGAAAACAAGAGCAAAACCGCTCCCGAATACAGAAGAAAATTACCGTTTTTATATCTGCGTCTTTTCATTCGGCACCGCCCCTCTCTACATCTTACGAAAAGAAAGAGCGTTTGCTAATAGATTATATCACTTTTCGGCGATTTATTCAATTATTTCCTTGACTTTTATTATAAATTAAAGTAAAATATTTTCTATCCGCAGGAATGCGGGTGTGGCGGAATTGGCAGACGCACCAGCCTTAGGAGCTGGCGCTTCGGCGTGCAGGTTCGACTCCTGTCACCCGCACCAAACGAGTGCCTCGGTGCGCAGATGCGTAGTTGAGGCACTTCTTTTTTATATCTTTTTTCTCGCATTTCGGCAACATCTTTTTTTTGCAGTCCATTCACAAAGGAAAGATCTGACCGGGTCCGTGTCAGACCCTGTTTTTATTTTCAAACTTTACCTAAAACCGAGAAATCGGTCGCTTTTCGGGGGAATTTACAATGTATTCATTCTTACTTGCTCTTATTTATATAGCCTTTATAAGTTTAGGCTTGCCGGACTCGCTCCTCGGATCCGGCTGGCCGGTTATGCATACCGAACTCGGCGTGCCTGTTTCCTTTATGGGAATTATCTCTATGGTAATATCCGGTGGTACAATAATCTCAAGCCTTCTGTCGGACAAACTTACCCGAAAGCTTGAAACAAAAAACGTGACGGTCATAAGCGTATTATTAACCGTTGTCGCATTGTTTGGATTTTCTCTTTCAAACAGATTTTGGATGCTGATTGTCTTCGCTGTTCCCTACGGTCTTGGAGCGGGTGCGATTGACGCCGCTTTGAATAATTATGTGGCGCTCCATTATAAAGCAAAACATATGTCTTGGTTACATTGCTTTTGGGGCGTCGGCACAATCGTAAGTCCGTTTATTATCGGATATGCGCTGACAAATCACACCTGGAACGGCGGTTATCGCATAGTAGGGTTGATACAGCTGGCAATATCCGTTTTGCTGATTGTAACACTGCCCGTTTGGAAGGTCAACAAAACTACGGACGAAAAAGTCGGAAAAAGTGTAGGGCTGATAGGTGCGCTTAAAATAAAGGGTGTTCCTTTTCTGTTGATAGGCTTTTTTGCTTATTGTGCCGCAGAGGCAACAACAATGCAGTGGGCAAGCACTTATTTTGCAGAGGTGAAAAAAATTCCGGCTGAACGGGCGGCGGCATTGGCTTCGCTGTTTTATATAGGTATAACCGCCGGAAGATTTATAAGCGGATTTATAACCGATAAGCTCGGAGACCGCAAAATGATTCTAATAGGTACTGCCGTACTTATTTGCGGAATTATTGCATTATTAATTCCTACGGATTCTTATATTGCCGCATTTATAGCTTTTCTCGTAATCGGCTTCGGCTGTGCGCCCATATATCCCTGTATCATCCATTCCACTCCGAACAATTTCGGGGCGGAAAATTCGGGTGCAATTATCGGGATACAAATGGCAAGTGCATATGTCGGCTCAACTTTTATACCGCCGCTTTTCGGACTTTTGGGAAATTCGGCAGGCTTTGAAATTATGCCGATTTATATTCTCACCTTTTTTATTCTTATGATAACGATGACCGAACTGACATTCCGTATTGCAGGAAGCAAAGAAAAATAAGGGGCAGTCCAAACATTCTGAAATATCCGAGATTCACGCCACCGTCGAATCTCGGATATTCTTTAACAAGGCAAAAACGTATTAAATCTTAACTGTGCGGAAAGACTGCTAAAAGCCGAATAAATACCGACCATTATAATAAAAACACCATTGATTTTGAATTTGACAGTTCAGATTTCAATGGTGTCTTCTATATATATTAAAATGTTACTTTGCATAAATAGCACCGACTATGCGGTTTGTAAGCCGCAGCGGCAAAATTTTTTTTAAAAGTCCCACAGCTTTATATTGTGTGCCTATAATTAAAACCGGTTTCCCTGATTGTTTTGAAGCAATTTTGGCAATGTATTTTCCGGCAACTTCAGGCTGCATACCGGTTTGTTCGTCCTTTTCCATTTTTTCTACCGAGTGCGAAATTCTTCCATTATAAATATCGTCTCCTTGGGTATTTTTATGTCTTGCCGCAGTAAAACCGGTGTGAATATCGCCGGGTTCAATACAAACTGCAGTTATATTAAATTCACGCACTTCATTAATAAGCGCCAGTGTGTATGAACATAGCGCCGCTTTGGCGGCAGAATAAAAGCTTTGAAAAGGAATGGCAATATCACCGGCAACCGAACCGATATTTACAATGCGTCCAAAGCCCTGTTTTCGCATAATCGGCAGAACAGCCCTACACATTCTGACCGCACCGAAAAAATTAACATTAAACTGACGTTCGGCGTCTTCGGTCTTTGTAAATTCAATAGCTCCTGAAATGCCGAAACCTGCGTTGTTAATTAACACATCAATGCGTCCGCTTTCCGCCATAACCGTATTAACGGCTTTAAAAATCTCTTGTTCGTCCGTCACATCGGCGCATAGACTCACCACATTATCAACATGACCGCCACTGCGGGAAATACCATATACTTTGTATCCGAGTTTTAACATATTTTCAGCGGTAGCCCTGCCTATTCCGGAGCTTGCGCCGGTTATTATACATACCTTCATCATTTAAAATCACCATTATGTATAATAGCATAACTTTTATAAAAAAGCAATGTCACCAAAAGATATATGTGGCTCAAAAGAGTACAAAGCACCAAAGCACCCGAAACTATCATTTCAGTTGCTTTATTAAAAGCAAAAACGGCAAGTATCTTTCGATACTTGTCGTTTTTTGGTGCGAGTGATGGGACTTGAACCCATACGTCAAAGACACACGCCCCTCAAACGTGCCTGTCTGCCTATTCCAGCACACTCGCATAACATTCGCTTTTTATCGCGCCTGATTATTATATCAAATACTTCTACAGTTGTCAACAAAAATTTTAATTTTTTTATTAATATGCATTTTGATTTACAACAAATGCGTTGCAGAAGATAATAAAAAAGAATGACGAATGGAGAATCCTGTGTTTCCTTTCCAAATTATATGGTAGGCGTGTTCATTGACCGCTTTGGCAAGGAC
>JAFOYI010000033.1 GCA_017391425.1 Clostridia bacterium
GAGCTCGGCTGCCGTGTAGCGGCGGAGTTTATTAAGGACGCAAAAAACAGTCGGCTTGCCGAAGAACCCGAAGATTTTGAAATGACGGTACAAAGAAGGCTTTTGCTTTCGTTTACGGCGACGGTCGGCTTTGAACAGTACTGTTCGGACGATACGCTTTGCGGAATAGCCCAAAAAAGCTTTATTGATACGCTCAAGAAAAATGACAGCGAGCTTTATAAATCTTCAAACGATACCGGTGCATTTTCGTTCTACTATTTGGCTTACAGAAGAGGAAATGAAATTGACAGAAGGATAGGGCAGACCTTTGCCATGCTCTGCTCGCATGACGGCGACCCCGTTTATCAGGAGCTTGGCGAGGCGCTGTACTGTTGGTTTTTATCAAATGTTAAAAAGAGCGCGGCAGAGCTGGGCTTGTGAATTTAAGAAAAACCCCGAGTTAAAAAGCTTACGCTTTTTAACTCGGGGTTTCTGTATTACGGAACTATATGCTTGACAATCGGGATTTTTTGCAGAAGCTTTATTATGAAGCCCGATACAATAAACAAAACGATTGCAAACAGTATTCTTGATAATGCCCTTTGCGGTGAAATATTAAAGACCTTATTCGCCACCGTCATAAGCGGTACATGAATAAGGTAAATTCCGAAGGTCTGTCCGCTGAAATATGTTATTACCTTCAACAGCCCTTTCGGAAATTTATTAAACGGAATTTGCCTGAAAGCGAGAAAAACCGAAGATGAATAAAGAACACACGGCACGGAAACATAGCCCTTTAACAGAGTGACTATTCCATTATCCCTATAAGAAAGATACCAGGTTCCGAAAAAATGGACAAGAAGACCGAGCAGACCGAATACATATACGAGACACCGCCCCGTTTTTCCTATCTCATAATTATCAAGGTAATAGCCGATAAATACATATATAAGATAGCCGCTGACCGCGTAAAATGAAAATTCGCCGTTATGAATTATTCTGCCGCCGCTTAATACGGCTGTAAACGGCAGGAGCGAATTGACGGTAAAGGCTGTAATTATCGCATAGGAAAATACTTTTTTACGGCTTTCCTCACCGATGCCGCTGACAACGGGAATAGAAAGATAAATTCCGAAAATAATAATAAAAAAGTAATAAATGCCTATATACCTGCAATTTGCCACGGAATTTACTATGTCGAGCGGCTTTAAACTTATACTGTTCCTGCCGTCACGCCAAATAACGAAAAACAGACCGATTATGCTCCAAAACAAAAAGGGTATGACGGTCTTTTTTATACGCCTTTTAAAGTATTCGGCGGTTGTACAGCGCTTACGGTAATTCATCAGCGTAACGCCGGGAATCATAATAAAAACCGGAACCGCAAAATAAAATACGCTTTCAACAAGGTTGGCGGCTACCCAGCCCCGTGTTTTGCTGAATTCCCAAAAGCCGCCGGTATGCAGGAACAAAACGCTTAAGCAGGAAAAAACATTTAATACTGTTATATATGTCTTTCTGTCCGACAAAATTATATCTCTCCGTTTCGGTTTTTATTATAAGGCAAAAGAAACAGCCTTTAACAATGCGGTTCGTTATTTCATATTCTGTGAAGTGAGGAGCCGTTTTATTATTACAGGCTTTAAGGAGTGATTATATGCCTAATATTTATTTAAGCCCGTCAACACAGGAATTTAACCCGTATGCAGGCGGCGGCAACGAAGAATACTATATGAATCTTATCGCCGACGCAATGGAACCGTATCTTGCCGCAAGCGGTATACAGTTTACACGAAATACTCCGGATATGACTGCGGCAAGCTCGATAGCGGCGTCAAACGCGGGGAATTATGATTTGCACTTAGCGCTTCACTCAAACGCCGTAGGGAGCGGAAACCCGACGGTACGGGGAACCGAGGTTTATTATTATCCTTCAAGCGTGCAGGGCAAGAGATTTGCGGATATAGCCGCAAATAATTTACAGCTTATATATCCCCTCCCCGACAGGGTGAGAACCGTACCTACAACACGGCTCGGAGAGGTTGCGAGGGTCAGAGCGCCGGGGGTGCTTATTGAGCTTGCCTATCACGATAATCCGCAGGACGCGGACTGGATAAGAAATAATATAAACGCAATCGCCGAAAATCTTGTGCTTTCGCTTACCGAGTTTTTCGGAATACCGTTTAATATGCCCCAGCCGATACAAACCGCAACCGTTGCGACAAGCGGTTCAAATCTTAATATAAGAGCGCTGCCGAGTACTGATTCCGAAATAAAGGGCAAGGTGCCGAACGGCGCGGAAATACTGATTTATAACCGTCTTCCCGACTGGGATCTGATAGGCTATAACGGCACGGTGGGCTATGTAAGCAACCGATATGTGCTTTTATAATTGTTATAATGCGGAAACTATTTGTGAAACGCTTATTACAAGCGGCATTGTCACAAGCGACAGGACCGTGCTTAACGATACCATATCGACCGAGAGGGGTACATCTCCCTCAAATTTAGAGGAAAACATAGTTGTAAGCGCGGCAACCGGCGCGCTTACGGAAATTACTATGGAAACGAGCAGCGTACCCCTTACGCCTATAAGGAACAGAAACCCGAGAGCGGCAAATGGGTATACAACAAGTCTCAAAAGCACCGCAAAAATACAGTGCATATCCTTAAATGCGTATAAAACATTGGTCTGCGCTAAGTGATAGCCTATTATGAGCATAGGCAGCGGCGTGTATAAAGCCGCA
>JAFOYI010000034.1 GCA_017391425.1 Clostridia bacterium
CAAATTCCGAAAGTATCGCGATTCCGAGCTTCGGTCCGACGCCGTTTACCGAGGTTATAAGCTTGAACGCCTCAAGCTCGTCCGTATCAGAAAAGCCGTAGAGGTCGAGTGCGTCTTCCTTTACCGCCAAAAAGGTGTGAAGAAACGCCTCCTTACCCTTTTCGGGAAGCTTATATAGCGTGTTTTTTGTGACCGTACAGCGGAATCCCACTCCGCCGCATTCAATAATGACCGATGTGTTATCCGTATGTATCAGCTTTCCTCTTACAGAAGCAATCATTTACCCATCTCCGTATAAAGTTTTGAATATGAAGACCCCGAATAGTTTGCGTGGCAGACCGCAAGCGCCAGCGCGTCTGCGGTGTCGTCGGGTTTCGGAACACGCTCAAGTCCCAAAAAACCTCTGACCATTTCCATAACCTGCCGTTTTTCCGCCCTGCCATAGCCTGTTATTGCCTGCTTTACCTGAAGCGGAGTATATTCGGATATTTTAAGCCCGCAGTTATGTGCCGCAAGCAGTATGACGCCTCTCGCCTGAGCCACATCTATGGCGGTTGTGGTATTGGTGTTGAAATAAAGCTTTTCTATCGACATTTCATCCGGACGGTATTTTGCGATTATCTCGTTCATATCGTTATAAATGTCGGAAAGGCGACGTTCAAACGGTATTCCGGCAGGAGTTGTTATAGCGCCGAAACCGACTGCCGAAAAATGGTTTTTATTGTAATCGACAATTCCGTAGCCGACGATTGCATAGCCGGGGTCTATACCGAGAATTCTCACCCAAACTCCTCCAAGGCACACTTATAGATTATAATGTATGATTATACCATATAATTTCAAATACATCAATATTTTATTTTGAAACACACAGTTTCCGGCTTTCGTGCGCCTGTTGCGTTTTAACTTGATTTATATGATATTTTGTGGTATTATATCGTATATTGGCTAAGAATACAATAATTGGTATTTTCACAATATGGAGGATAATGATGTAACTTTCATTGGTAGTACCGTGTTTCAACGAACAGGACAATGTAAAACCCTTTTTATCAGCTTGCAAGGACGCGTTTTCCGATAAGGAATATGATTATGAGCTTATCTTTATAAATGACGGCAGCTCTGACAGCACATGGAAAAGCCTTAAAGCTCTTTACGATTCGGAAAGCAGGGACAACTATATAAAGCTTGTCAATTTTTCAAGAAACTTCGGCAAGGAATCCGCTATATATGCCGGACTTCAGAACGCCGCGGGCGACTATATCTGTATTATTGATGCTGATTTACAGCAAAATCCTCATTTGGTCACCGATATGGTGGAATATCTTGATTCCAACCCTGAATGCGATGTTGTAGCCGCTTATCAGTCGGAGCGTATTGAGGGTAAGGTAACATCGCTGTTAAAGAAAACATTTTACAGTGTTATAAATAAATTGTGTGAGATAGATTTCCGTTCGGGCGCCAGTGATTTCAGAACCTTTCGCCGCACTGTATGCGACGCCATTCTCGGAATGCCGGAGTATTACCGCTTTTCAAAGGGAATTTTTTCGTGGGTAGGCTTTAACACTCACTACATCCCGTATGTAGCCGAAGAAAGAAATGCCGGAACCACATCCTGGTCGGTCAGAAAGCTTTTTAAATATGCATTTGACGGAATTGTTTCATTTTCCGTATTTCCCTTAAAGCTCGCAACATATGTGGGTACAATAACCTCGTTCGCGGCGCTCATTTATATGGTTATAGTCATTATTCAAAAGTTCGCGTTCGGTATCAAGGTTCCGGGTTACGCTACTATTGTTGTCCTGCTTTTGCTGATCGGCGGCATCCAGCTTATTACCACCGGAATTATAGGCACATACATCTCCCGTATTTATATTCAAGGAAAAAACAGACCGATTTATATTGAAAAGGAATATGTATCATATGAAGATAATGGACAGTAAAGCCGTCAAAATTTTATTAAAATACAAAGAGGTAATATCCTATCTGTTTTTCGGCGGAGTGACTACTGCCGTAAACTGGATAGTTTATATTATCTGCGTTAAGCTGTTTCAAATTGATATGACGCTCGGAAATGCTATTGCTTGGATTATAGCAGTAGCAACCGCTTATATAACAAACAAGCTTTTTGTTTTTGAAAGCAAAGCGCACACCGTCGGTGAAATAGCAAGAGAGGTCGCTTCGTTTCTGGGAGCGCGCGTCGCGACCGGAATTATCGAAATAGTTTTCCCGACTCTTCTTTTCAAGCTTGGTCTAAAATTCACTGTGTTTGGAATACAGGGCTTCGGCGCAAAGGTAATAGTAAGCGTCGCTGTAATAATTCTGAACTATGTTTTAAGCAAGCTTTGGATATTTAAAGACAACAAGAATAAAAGCCCCCGTTCCTCAAAAAATCTCACTGTATATTTAGCCTCGTTTCTTTTGCCTGCCGCCGTTATAACAGCGGTTTTCTTTGCTCTCGGAATTACACCGTTCGGAAATTACAGCGCCGCCGCCGAGGACGCCAATATACAGTATCTCGATCTTTTTCAATATTTCAGAAATGTGCTTAAATCCGAAGATTCGTTTGTATACAGCTTCAATCACTTCTTAGGCTCCACAGCCATTGCCACCTTTGCGTATTATCTCAGTTCACCGTTCAATTTGCTTATTCTTCTTTTTAAAAAGGGCGATGAAAGTCTCTTTTTGTCTTTGCTTATTCTTTTGAAAATTTCTCTCAGCGGACTGACCTGCTCCGTATATTTAAAAAACCGCTTTGAAAAGCTTTCGCCCCTGTTCACGGTAATCCTTTCAAGCGGTTATGCCCTTATGCATTACTCAATGGATCAATCCTCAAATGTTATGTGGCTCGACGGCGTTTATCTGCTCCCTCTTATGCTGTTGGGTGCCTATCAAATAGTAATTAAAGGGCACAGCGGCCTTTTTGTTGCTTCATTGTTTATTTCC
>JAFOYI010000035.1 GCA_017391425.1 Clostridia bacterium
AGTAATGAAACCAATGATATATTATTCACATTTTTCCTCTTTTCATTTTTTTGTCAAATAACATTATAACCTTATTTATAACAATTTGCAACAGTATTTTTCAACCTGCAATAGGAATTAAAAATATCCTCGTATTCTTTGTAAGAATCTCTGTATACCTCAATAATGCAAGAACCGTTATACAAATTGTTTTTCAGTAAATCAAAGAATTTAGAAAATTCAAATCCGCCGTCAAGCGGAAGAAGACAATCAGATGCAGTACTGTGGTCGCTGATATGAAAGTGCTTTATATTTTCCGAAAACTCCTTTATTAAATCAAAGGGGTCGTAGCCGCAGCGGATAGACTGCTTAATATCAAAGCAAAAAGCGGCGTCATTTCCTAAAATGTTTTTCATTGAACGCATAAATTCAATATCACCGGCACGGAAACGCACTACATTTTCCTGAAGAACACGCACGCCGTTTTCCATTGTAACTTCATTAAGCCGCATATATCTTTCGCAGTATTCTTCATCGGTTAATATTCCGTTTGGCTTTCCGCCGTGCATTATAATATATTTTGCACCCATCTGTGCCGCAATTTCCGAATACCTGCGGTACTGTTCCTCGGCTTCACGGTAACGGCGGTCATAAGCGGAAAATATCATAAACGATTCTGCAAGCGACATTGTAGGATGAAGTGAAACTACATTAATTTCGTATTCATCTTTAATATCAAGCAGAATATCAATAAAGCTTTGTTTAAGCTCGCACATTGCATTGAAAAATATTTCGGTATACTTTACACCTGCTTTTCCGATGCTTTCGAGTGCAAGTTCGGTTTCGAGGGGGTAAAGGCAAGCGGTTGAAACACCGATATTCATTAATTTTTCTCCTTTTTATCGGGCGTAACATATACGGTCTTATTGGTTTTATATATTACCATACCGGGCTTTGAACCCGACGGTTTTTTAACATATTTAATTTGTGTATAGTCAACCGGAACATTTGAAGACCCTGCGGCTTTGGAATTTTGCGCAGCAAGTGCGGCTGCTTTAATAATTGTGATGTCGGACACATCTGCACCGCCCGAAAAAACTATTACATGCGAACCCGGAATGTTTTTGGTATGAAACCATAAATCGTTTTTTCCGGCAAGTTCCGTTGTAAGATAATCGTTTTCTCGGTTATTTCTTCCGACGAAAATTTTATATCCCTCGTCCGATGTGTACTCTTTAAATTTCATAGGGGGAGACTTTTTTGAACGCTTTTGAGCGGACTTTTTTATATATCCGGCGTCTGCAAGTTCTTCACGGATTTCCTCTATATCCGATATGCTCTCACTTCTTAAAATGCTGTCAAGCACCGAGTCAAAATAAACCAATTCCTCACGGTCTTTTTCGGTAAGTGCGGTTAATTTCTGCTCGGCGGTGTAGGTTTTTTTATAATCCTTAAAATATTTTGCGGCATTTTTTTGGGGTGACAAAGCCTGATCAAGAGGTATTTTGACAATATACATATTGTCATAGTAATTCTCAGCTTCAAAATAAGCGGAGCCCGGCTTTATACGGTACAAATTTGCCTTTAAAAGCTCACCGTAGATACGGAGTTTTTCACGGTTTTCGCACTTTTTTAAATCGCAAAGCCGCAGTGAAAGCTTTTTTTCTGTACGGTTCTTCAGGTTATTTACAAGCTTTATAATATCTGCGGCGGCGTGTTTTATGCGTGCCGTATTCTCTCTTTCCGAATAGAACGCATTAAGAAGCGCCGAATAATCAGGAAAAGTCTTTTTTTCAAATTCATCTGAATAATGTGTTATATCTGCATAGGAAAAATCAAACGGTTCGCCGTCTTTATAAAGGAGCAGGGGAGTGCCGTTTTCTTTAAGCTCATTTATAACCGTTTCAAGCGATGCGGCAAGACTTCCGAGTTTTTCCGCACGGAAGATAACCTCCCTGCATATAAGCGGTGAAAATCCGTCAATATTGTCAAGCAATATTCTTTCGTTACAGTCCTTTTCGGCTCCGATACAATCGGCAACGGTATGTGCGTCAACTGTAAGCGGGTCAAGCTTTTCGTTTCTTTCGGGGAATTGATAGATAGCACCCGGTAAAATCATCCGTTCGTTTTTTTCGGGATCCGAACGGCGAAGTGAATCAATTATCCGTCCCTCGGGTCCTACCAAAATTATATTGGTTTTGTTTCCCAAGAACTCGGCAATAAGCTTAATTTCAACAACATCGCCCATTTCGTTTGCGGAGGTAAAGGTCAAAACGGCAATTCTTTCAAGCTTCGGCTGTGTAACGCTTATAAGCTTTGCGGCAGAAAGATGCTTGCGTATAAGCATACAGAACATTGGGGGAGACATAGGATTTTCATATTTTTCATCAGTAAAACAAATTCTGGCGGAGCCCGGTCTTGCGGTTATAAGCACCCTTTGGGCAAAGCCTTTTTTGCGCAACAAAAAAACCAGCTCGTCTTTTGAAGGCTGGTATACCTTATCAACCCGTGAATCAACCGCTTTATTAAGTTCAAGAACGATTTTATGTAAAAATCCTCCGTCAAATGCCATCTCTTATACTCCTGATTTTTTCTGCAAGACTGTTGTAAAAAAGGTATTCTTCGAGCTTTTCGGGTATCGGTTTAAGTGCTTCGGCACATTTTTTCAGTCTGAAATACTGCTTGTCGATATATGCAAGACCGTCATCACTGTCAGGCTTAATAATTCCCACATAGTAAAAAGCATTATCGCAGTTTTCTGTTTTGCCCGTATAACGAACCGAGATAACGGAATAAATCTTTCCGTTATCGGTAATCGGTATATCTTTTTCGAATGAGAAACCGTTATTACACAAGTACTCTCTGAGAATTTCGGGCGAGGTTGTGGGTTGTAAAATAAGCAGCTTGTTATTGTCCTTAAGCATATCCGCACGGGAAATTATACCTGAAATAACTTCGCCGCCGATACCGGCAATAACGGCGGTATCAAATTCATCGGATTTTATACCGTCAAATCCGTCGCACAAACGCAGTTCTATTCCGCTTGTATTCGATTTTTCAATGTTTTTCCTTGCCTTTTCAAGCGGTTTTTCACGCACATCGGCGGCTATAACGCTTTTAACAAGTGAATTTTCCGAAAGAAAAATCGGCAGAATGGCATGGTCTGTACCTATATCACAAACTCTTGCACCGAGCGGCACAAGAGTTGCGATGGTTTTAAGCCTTAAGCTCAACATTATTTATTTTCGAAATGCTTGTTTAATTTCTCAAGCAAAGCGTCACAGTCGGTTCCGTGAACCTCGCAAGCCTGCTCGATGCTCTCGCCCCTTGAAGCAGGGCAACCGAGGCAATGCATACCGATTTCAAAAAAATACTCGGCAGCGCTGCTGTCAATGTCAAGTACTTCGCCTATAAGCATATCTTTTGTGATTTTCATAATTAATCTTCCTTTTCTTTTAATATTATTATTATCAGAATAGCTTAACGCTATTATTCAAATCAGTTCTTGTATGATTGAAAAGTTTTCTGTTGTCCATAGCCCAAATTCTCCCCGAAAATTCTTCCGGGTTTGTGCCTGCCACCGCCTCACGCATTTCGTAAACACGGGAATCCATAAGGTCAAGCTCGCTTAAAAGCTCAGCTTCGATAAACATAGGTCTTACCGCAGCCCCGAATTCAGGGTCCCCGTGATGTGAAAGCACCATATGCTCAAGCAACATTGCGGTTTTACGGTCAATGTCTAACTTTTCGGCATACTCGTTAATTACCATTGCGCCCATCGCAAGATGACCGAGAAGATTGCCTTCGTTAGAATAGCCGGTTGCAACGCCGCTGTCGGCAACGGTAAATTCTTTAAGCTTTGCTATATCGTGAAGAATTGCACCGGATATTAAAAGCTCACGGTCAACAAAAGGATAAACGGTGCATACGCCCTCTGCCAAACGGACTATTGACAGCGTGTGCATTAAAAGTCCGCCCCTGACAGCGTGGTGAAGCTTAAACGCAGCCGGCCAGTACAGCAGCGGCAAACGCTCGTCCTCAAGTATTGCAAGGACGATTTTTTTAAGATCTTCGTCTTTAAAAGCGGCGGCAATACCGTAAAGCTCATTGTACATCTGCTCACCGGAATAATCTGCCGATTTGACATAATCGGCAGCATTTACGCCGTCCTCGGGCGTTACATGGCGGATACGGTCGATTTTAAGCTGATCGGAGCCGTTATATTGCGAAACAACGCCTCTGAATTTTATAAGCTCATTTACCGTATATTCGCCGTGAACCTCAGGCACATAACGCCAAAGCTTGGCATTAATCTCACCGTCAGAATCGGAAAGGGTCATATCAAGGTAAGTATCGCCCTTTGACGATGTTTTTTTATCAAGACTTTTAATCAGACAAAAACCGTCAACAAGACCTTTATTGTCTATTGGGGTGAAATTCATAATTATCTCCGTTTCTTAATTTTTAATAATTATATTTTCACGGGCGGGTCCGTTGCTTACCATTGTTATCTTAAATCCGATTTCCTTTTCGATAAACTCTATATATTTACGGCAGTTTTCGGGAAGCTTATTATATTCCGTAATACCGGTTATATCGCATTTCCAACCGGGAAGTGTTGTAAGAACCGGCTTTGCCTTTTCAAGAAGAGCGGTAACAGGGAAGTCCTTTGTTACCTTACCGTCAATCTCGTACCCTGTGCATACCTTGATTTCGTCAAGATATGAAAGTGCGTCAACAACAGTCAAAACAGCGTGTGTTGTTCCCTGTACCTCACAGCCGTAACGGGTAGCAACACAGTCAAACCAACCCATTCTTCTCGGTCTGCCGGTTGTAGCGCCGTATTCGCCGCCGTCGCCGCCGTGGTCACGGAGTTCTTTTGCCTCGTCGCCGAATATCTCACTTACAAAAGCGCCTGCACCCACTGCAGAGGAATATGCTTTTATAACCGTGTATATTTCCTTAATTGAATAGGGGGGAAGACCTGCACCGACTGCACCGTAACCTGCTATTGTATTTGAAGATGTAACCATCGGGTAAATGCCGTGGTCGGTGTCTTTAAGGGTTCCGAGCTGACCCTCAAGCAAAATAGTTTTTCCAGCTTTTTCGGCGTCATAAAGGAATTTCCTTACATCTCCTACAAAGGGGGCTATTCCTTTGCGCCATTCCATCATTCTGTTAAAAATATCGTCAACCTTAAGAGGCTCTTTATGATATAGATTTTCAATAAGTATATTCTTAACTTCAAGGATACGGGTAAGCTTTTCACGAAGTGCTGCCTCGTCAAAAAGCTCGCATACCTGAAAGCCTATTTTAGCATACTTGTCAGAATAAAAGGGAGCAATACCCGATTTTGTTGAACCGAAGCTTGCTTTTCCGAGCCTTTCTTCCTCATACATATCTAGAAGAACATGGTAAGGCATTACCATCTGACAGCGTTCCGATATAAGAAGCTTAGGAGCCGGAACTCCCTTTGAGATAACCTCGTTATATTCCTTTAAAAGCTTTTCAACATCAAGAGCAACACCGTTGCCGATACAGTTAGTAACACCGTCGTTAAATACACCGGACGGCAGAGTGTGAAGAGCAAACTTGCCGTATTTATTCTTAATAGTATGACCGGCGTTGGCACCGCCCTGAAAACGAACGACCGCATCTGCATTTCCGGCGAGCATATCGGTGATTTTGCCTTTACCTTCGTCGCCCCAGTTAGCGCCTACAACTGCTTTTACCATAATTCATGTCCCCAATTTTTAAATTTTGTAACTGAAAGTGCAGTTACAGTTTATTATACAATGACCTAACATATAATTCAAGTCTTAAATTTTGATATAGCCGATATATGTTTTAAATATATCATATATGAACAACACATTATAAGGCAGACGGCGGCGGATATGGGAACTGCAAAACCGATTTTCATTAAATCGGGCGATGCACCTCTGCTGAAAAGGTATGAAAGCGGTATTCTGACCGCAAACGCCGTAACAATTCCTTCGACCATAACAAAGCCGGTTTTTCCCATACCGTTGAAAAAGCCGAGCTGACAGAAATATATACTTATGAGCAAATGCTCTACGGCACAGCCTCTCTGATACCGTGCGGCTGCGGCAATAACCTCCGGATTTTTCTCGAAAGCTCCTGCGAGTATTTCCGGAAAAAACATTGTTGCACAAAAGACCAGTACACCGAATGTAAAGGAAATTATTATTGAAATTTTCAGTGCGGAAAGCGCACGGTGCGGCTGACCTGCACCCATATTCTGAGCGACAAAGGCGGATAATGCAGACATAAAGGAAAGCGGAACTATTGAAAGGAAAACAAACAGCTTTTCCGAAATTCCTATACTTGCGGACGCTACGAGTCCCAAAGAATTAAGTATTGAAGTCAGTATTAAAAATGAAACCCTTGTTAAAAAATCCTGTAAGGCAATCGGTGTGCCGGTTTTAAGAATATTAACGACAGATCTTTTGGCCTTAAAGCTTTCTTTTGTAATCTTAAACGGAAGTCCGCCTTTAATAATGTATATTGCCGAAAAAATAACGCTGACTGCCTGTGCCGCAACGGTTGCATATGCCGCTCCGGCGGCACCCATATTAAACATACCTACAAGCAATAAGTCGCCGAGTATATTAACCAAGCAGGCAATAAGTATAAATATAAGCGGCATTTTTGAATTTCCTACACCTCTGAAAAGTCCGCTTACGGCGTTGTACGCCGATATAAACACGGTACCGGCACCGCAAATTCTGATATACTGCACACCTGCCGGCTCTGCTTGGGGCGGGATTTGCATTATTTTAAGCGCTCCCGGAGCCAAAACAACAAGTATAACCGAGAGAAAGACCGATAAAATCACAAGAAGCTTAATCATACCCGCACACACAGCGCCTGCTCGCTTTTTATCGCCTGCGCCTATTGCCTGACCTATAAGAACCGTGACGCCTGTTGTAAGACCTATAATAATTCCGGTAACGCCCTGCATAAGCTGACTGCCCGTTGATACCGCCGAAAAATCCGCCGTTGTGCTGTAATGCCCGACTACGATCAAATCTACCGCTCCGTAAAGCGCCTGCAAAAGCTGCGAAAGCATAAGCGGCAGCGCAAATTTAATAAGAGGCGGTAAAATCTTACCCTTTAAAAATGTATTTTCCTGCATATTTTTCTTTCCTTATTCACAAAACAAGCCGCCCTTGCGGGCGGTTCGTTTACTATTGTATTGATCTGAAATAATCGGCAACTCCGTGAGTTATCGCTTTTGCTTTTTCAATGTTCTTTTGCTCGTTTTCAATTCCGGAAAAGTCGCCCTTATTTGAAATAAATCCGTTTTCCGTAAGCACAACGGGGCATACGGTACTGCGGCACACAAAATAATAGTGCCAGCTTAAATTGTACTTATTATAAAGTGAAGCGGACTTAGTTTGTGAGAAAACATATTCCGCAGCCCGTTTTGAAAAGGCATTAAAGTAGAAAGCGCCGAATCCGTTAGCGTTGACATTAACACTTGAATCGTGATGTACCGCAACGCAAAAATCAGGTTTAAGCTCTTTAATCATTTTAAGCTTATCGTCTGTGGAGCTTGTGGTATCATCGGTACGGGTCATATAGACCGTCGCTCCTGTCTTTTCAAGCTCGGCTTTGATTTTATAAGCCAAATTTAAGTTTGCGTTACTCTCAAAGTATCCGAATCCGACAGCACCCGAATCCTTACCGCCGTGACCGACATCTATGAGTATTTTCGCTCCGCTTAAATTTACACCATACTCATTTTCAGTAGTTTCGGTAATTGCTTTGGGATTTAAAAATTCAAACACAAGCTGACCGTTTTCATTGTAGCGGCTGTCCCAACCGTAAAAAGCGCCCTGCTTTTTAAGGTGTAAGCGCAGTGTATAATCACGCACCGCAGAACCGTCGTCGGTATAATTACAAATAACCTCTGCCGATTTGAATAGGGGATTATCCTCGGGTAGAGCTATTTCACCGTCGAACACCGTTGCATAGCAGAAGGTAATATCTATGTAATTGTAAGTTACATTACTTACTGTGAAGTCCTGAGTAGACGGATTAGTGTAATTCTGCGGCAAAATATCAAAATAAAAAGGTGCTTTCCAAAGGCTTTCAAAGGTTAAAACCGTATGTCTGCCGTCATTTTCAATGCCGGCGGCCTTTATCTCATTATGATCCGGCAATGAACCGATATATCTTCTGACAACCGGTTTTAGCTCGGTATGCGGTTTATCATTTCTTTCGAGATAAACACGGTAGCCTGCACGGAGGGTTACATAATTGCTGTCCTTATAATTGACAAGACTTGTTGAGCAATAATCAAGCGTTCCCTTAGGAAGATAGTTGTTTGTAGGCTTAGACCAGTCGACAGAACCGTCTTTCAGACTTTGGTTGCTTACATTGCCGTCAAATGTCTCAGCGTTGTATTCAATAATTTCGGCAATATAACCCGAACCGACATTCATATATCTGCCGCCGTTCGGAGTGGCATTCGTGTCATAATCGACAATGACATCGCTCTTTTTACATATTATATTTTCCGATGAAAATGATTCGCTTTTGCCGTTATGTGTTGCTTTATAGGTTATCTTGCCGAGGTTAATATCCTGTGCATTATCACTCGGAAGCTTAAACACTCCGCTGTAACCTATAAATTCCGTTTCGTCTTCTTCGGCATTGCTTTGAGGGGTAAGTGAAATCGTTTCGGAGCCGAGGGTTGCGGTAACTGTACTGCCTTTGCGTGCGGTAACGCTTGCGACGATTGTTGAACCGCTCGGATACGACTGTGATTTTGACGGAGAATATTCCTTTATAATTACATATCTGTAATTTACGGTGTATACGATTTTTTCACCCTTATGTTCAAATGTAAAGGTATTCTTGCCGACCTTAAGCTCAGTTTCATAGGTGAAAATACCGCCGTCTCCTCTTGCAATCTCGGTTCCGTTTATGTACAGCGGTTCTTCGGGGTCTGAAGTTCCCGAAAAAGAATAAAACGGCTCGGTCACATTAACCGTTGTTTTGTTTTGTGATGTCACAACAAGCCTTATTCCGTTATCAACCGGTTCTTCAACTGATGAAACCTCGGAGGAAATCACCTCGGAATTTACAGGCTCAGAAGAAACATTGTCAATCTCTGCCGACTTTTTACAGGAGGCAGATGACAGAACAAGAAATGCTGCCGCAATTATCACGGTAATTTTCTTTATATTCAAGTTTTTTCTCCTTTGAATTATTATTTTGATAAGTCTATTATACGCAAATACTTTGATTTTTCAATAGTTATTAATTTTTTGTAATAATTTAATAAGCAAAATATGTCAATTATATTAATAAAAAAATATTTTGCTTGACATTTATATAAAATTAATGTATTATAAGTGCATAAACAACTATGAAGTGAAAACAATGAGTATTAATTTTGTCGAAAATTACAAGAAGATGTCAGACGAAGACATTGTTTCGTTAATTAACGGCGGCGAGTTGGAACTTTTGCAGATTATTATCGAGCGGTATTTGCCTAAGATTATATACTGTGTTAAAAAATATTCCGGAAATCTTGAACGGGAAGACGCAATTCAGGAAGCTACATACGCTCTTTATTCGGCGGTTAAGAATTATAAAAGCGAAAAATCTTCTTTTTCGTCATTTGCTATGCTTTGCATTAAAAGGTCATTGTTCCTAAGCTTTAAAAAAACAAACCGTTCAAAGGATGTACCGGGGGATTTGGTCACTTCTTTGGACACGGTCGAGATTGCGGACTGTAACAGTCCCGAAAAAATATTTTTCGACCGTGAAAGCTTAAAATCGCTTACGGATTCAATCAGGCTTGAGCTTTCGGGTCTTGAATACAGCGTGCTGGCACTCTTTCTTGAGGGAAAAAGGTATGCTCAGATTGCGAGTGAGCTTAATATAAGCGAGAAATCTGTAAGCAATGCGCTTATTCGCATAAGAAGAAAGCTTAAAAAGCAGTAATATTTGTTTCTATAAATTATAATGCCGGTTTCGGCTTATATATGCCCATGTAGTTTAACAGCAGAACATTGTATCCAAAGATGTCGGTGCGATTCCGTCCGGGGCTAATAAACAACCAAGAGAGGTAAAAGAGATGTTTGAAGACAAAACGCTGGTTTGCAAAGATTGCGGCGAGGAGTTCGTATTTACTGCAAGAGAGCAGGAGTTTTACGAGTCCAAAGGCTTTGTAAACGAGCCTCAGCGCTGTAAGGCTTGCCGTGACAAGCGCAAGAATGCAGGCAGAGCACCCAGGGAAATGCACGAGGCAGTATGTGCTGCTTGCGGCGGTGTAGCAAAGGTTCCGTTTACACCCCGTGACGACCGTCCGGTATATTGCAGTGAATGTTTTGCAAAGATGAAAGAAGAAGAAAACAAAGCCGAATAATTAATTATTAGTTTTGGTCCGCCCCGAAAGGGGCGGTTTTCTTTTGCTTAATTTTTAATTTTACATAAAAATTTCAACTTATGATAAATTTTTATACATTTATGATAAAAATATCTATTTCAAAATTTTAATTAACAAAATATAATTAAGACAACGACAAAACAGGTCGTGAAAAAAGGAGGTAATTAAAATGAAAAAATTATTAGCAGTTATCTTAACGCTCGCATTTGCCTTAGGTCTTACAGCCTGCGGCAGTGATTCGGGCAGCTCGGGAAAGGGCGAGGTTTCGGTTTTCTATTATACTTACAGCGACACATACATTTCAAGTGTCCGTTCGGCAATGGATAAGCTTTTAACCGACGCAGGCCTTAAGTATCAAAATTATGACGCAAACGGAAATCAGACCACACAGACAGAGCAGGTAACAACCGCTCTTGCAAAAGGCTCAAAGCTCCTTGTGGTTAATGTTGTTGATACAGGCTCTAATGACGCCGCTCAAAACATAATCGACCAGGCTAAGGCTCAGAATGTACCGGTTATATTCTTCAACCGTTCTGTTGAAGAATCCGTAGTAACCAGCTATGATAAGTGCGTATTTGTCGGCACCGACTACGAAATGGCAGGTCATATGCAGGGCGAAATGATAGGTAAATATCTTGTTGAGAATTTCGATAAGGTTGACCTTAACGGCGACGGAAAAATCAGCTATGTAATGTTCAAAGGTCAGGAAGGCAATATGGAAGCTATCGCCCGTACACAGTACGGTGTTGAGGATGCAAATAAGGTTCTTACAGAAGCCGGTAAAGCAGAGCTTGAGTTCTATGACGCATCTAACAAGAACAAATATCTTGTTGACCAGAACGGTCAGTGGTCATCTGCCGCAGCTACCGATTATATGAGCACAATTTTGGCACAGTACAGCGAAGCCAACAAAAATATGGTTGAGCTTGTAATTGCCAATAACGACGAAATGGCTTTGGGTGCAGTTTCCGCTTTACAGACTGCAGGCTACAATAAAGATGGCGCAAAGGCTATTCCGGTATTCGGTGTTGACGCAACAGAAGCTGCACAGGCAGCAATCAAGAGCGGCTCTATGGTAGGTACCATTAAGCAGGATGCCGACGGTATGGCAAAGGCAATAATAACAATTACACAAAATTTCTTTAATGATAAAACCGCCCTTGACGGTCTTGACAGCGAGAACCTTGTAGGCGAGTGGAGAGTTAATATCCCGTACGCTACCTACACCGGCGAATAATTAAATTTATGCAGCAGCCGCTTTTTTAGTGGCTGCTGCGGCAAAGAAACGGGGGATAAAGCTTATGAACGAACGCACTAACGGTACGAATAAATCAGCCGTAAAGGAAAAGCCGGTCCTTCTTAAAATGGAAAACATAGAAAAGGCTTTTCCGGGTGTAAAGGCACTTGATAAAGTGAATTTAACGGTTAAGGCAGGAACTGTGCATGCGCTTATGGGCGAAAACGGCGCAGGAAAATCCACGCTTATGAAATGTCTTTTCGGTGTATACCAAAAGGATTCGGGAAGCATTTATTTAGACGGAAAAGAAATTAATTTTAAAAATTCCAAGGAAGCTCTTGAAAACGGTGTCGCTATGGTACACCAGGAGCTTAATCAGGCGCTTAAACGCAATGTAATGGATAATATGTGGCTCGGAAGATTTCCTACTGTTGCCAAAGGAGTTCCGATAACCAGCGAAAAGAAAATGTATAAGGCAACAAAAGAAATATTCGATAAATTAGAAGTTAATGTTGATCCCAAAACGGTAATGAGCAGTATGTCTGTTTCTCAAAGACAGATGGTTGAAATTGCCAAAGCCGTTTCATACAATTCAAAAATAATCGTTTTCGACGAACCGACCTCGTCACTTACCGAGGAAGAGGTTGAGCATCTTTTTAAAATTATAAATATGCTTCGCAGTCAGGGCTGCGGTATAATATATATTTCTCATAAAATGGCGGAAATTTTAAGAATTTCAGATGAAGTAACCATTATGAGAGACGGCAAATGGATTGCAACAAGAGAGTCGGAAGGTCTTACCACAGACGAAATTATAAAGCTTATGGTCGGCCGTGAGCTTACCAACATTTATCCGCCCAAGGTAAACAAAATCGGCGATACCTTGCTTGAGGTGGAAAATTTAAGCTCGGAATATGCAAGGCTTGAAAATGTAAGCTTTAAAGCCAAAAAAGGCGAGATAATCGGTATTGCCGGTCTTGACGGTTCGGGAAGAACCGAGCTGCTTGAAAACATATTCGGCGTTTCAACAAGAAAAAGCGGCACAATAAAGCTTAACGGCAAGCAGATTAAAAACCGCAACCCGGGCGATTCGATTAAAAACGGATTTGCACTGCTCACCGAAGAACGCCGTGCAACAGGTATATTCGGAATACTTAATATAAGAGAAAATGCAACCATCTCAAGTCTTGATAAATGCAAAAGCGGACCTTTTTTAAATTCTGCAAAGCTTAAGAAAAATACAGAATGGTGCATAAATTCAATGCATGTAAAAACGCCTACGCAGGAAACAAAAATCCGCTCGCTTTCGGGCGGAAATCAGCAAAAGGTAATTCTCGGGCGGTGGTTGCTTACAGACCCGACGGTGCTTTTGCTTGACGAACCGACAAGAGGTATCGATGTTGGTGCAAAATACGAAATATATCAGCTTATAATTGAACTTGCAGAAAAAGGCAAAACGGTTATTATGGTATCTTCCGAAATGCCCGAGCTTTTAGGCGTATGCGACAGAATACTTGTTATGTCGGGCGGCCGTCTTGCGGGTGAAGTAAACGCTGATACAGCCACTCAGGAAGAAATAATGACTCTTGCCGCTAAATTTGCATAGGCAATCGAGAACAAGGAGGAATGAAAAATGTCAACAACTGCTTTAAAAAAGAGAAACCGTTTTTCTGCATGGATTGACGATTTTAAAGCAAAGTCCGGCGCAGATAAGCGCAGAGCGATTACAGATTTACTTTTCAACAATGCAATGTACATAATTATTGCCATAGCGGTAATTTATATTGCAATAAGGGTGCCGGCGTTTTTAAAGCTTCCGTCAATAGTAAATATTATTTCACTTACTGCGGCTAAGCTGCCGATAGCACTCGGTATCGGCGGAGCTATCGTACTTACCGGCACAGATATTTCGGCAGGCAGATGTGTCGGTCTTACAGCCTGTATTGCGGCTTCGCTTTTACAAATGACCGGATACGCAAACAAAATATTCCCGAATTTAAAGGTTATGCCCTTATGGGTGGTTTTACTTGCGGTTATTGCAGTCGGCGCAGTAATTGGCTTTGTAAACGGTTTCTTTGTTGCTAAATTCAAGCTTCACCCGTTTATCGTAACCCTTTCAACCCAGCTTATTGTTTTCGGTCTTGTGCTTATGTATCTTATGATGGGCGGAAACAACGGTCAGACCCTTTCGGGACTTGACGCTTCTTACACAAACTTTGTAAGAGGAACACTGTTTAAAATCGGAGATGTCGCCATTCCGAAATATGTACTGTATTCAATTATACTTACTGCACTTATGTGGGTAATATGGAACAAAACAAAATTCGGTAAAAATATGTTTGCCGTAGGTTCAAATGAAGAGGCCGCAAATGTTTCGGGCGTTAATGTATTTTGGACCATTGTTCTTGTTTTTGTTCTTGCCGGCGCTATGTACGGCATTACAGGATTTATCGAGGGCGCCCGTATTGCTTCATGCTCAGCTAATACCGGTCTTAACTATGAATCGGATGCCATAGCGGCGTGCGTTATCGGCGGTGTATCCTTTGTAGGCGGTACCGGTAAAATAAGCGGTATTGTAATCGGCGTATTCCTGTTACAGATAATCTTTGTAGGACTCAACTTCCTTTCTGTAGACGCAAATATGCTTTATGTAATAAAGGGTCTTATAATCCTTGTCGCTTGTGCAATCGATATGCGTAAGTATCTTGCACGCAAATAAAATTCCGAGGTGAACAGTATGGAAAAAAAGACGGAAAAAACACCGAAAACCGGCGGACTTTATTCAAAAATCAATATGTCGGTTAAATCGGCAAATGTTATGGTTGCAAGTCTTTTGGCACTGCTGGTAATCGCTTTGATTTTTGTTGTAAAGCATAACGGCTTTACCGTTAAATTCGAGACAGACGGCGGTTCGTATATAGCACCCGTAAGAGCGGAATATTCCGATAAGCTGTCTCCCGAAGTTCCCACCAAAGAAGGGTGGAACTTTACGGGTTGGTATACCGACCGTGACTGCACCGAAAGCTGGGACAGCGAATCCGATACGGTTCAGGGCAGTATGACGCTTTACGCAGGTTGGGATAAGGTAGAATAAAATGTTTTGATTTTCCCGGTATTTAATGATATACTTATATTAGTGTCATTTAATGCCGGGAGGTTTTTTATGAATTATACCGTTCTTGTTGTTGAAGATGAATACGATCAGCGCCGTGCGGTAATAGAGCGTGTTGATTGGGCTGCCGCCGGATTTGAAGTAATAGGCGAGGCTGAAAACGGAGTTGAGGCGCTTGAGCTTTTGGAAACGTTGGAACCCGATCTAATACTTACTGATATAAAAATGCCTATGATTTCCGGTCTTGACCTTGCCGAAAAGGTAAGGGAAATTCGTCCTGCCACTCAAATGGTTATTTTAAGCGGATATGACAGCTTTGAATATGCCAGAAAAGCAATTAATTATAATATAATATCATATTTGCTTAAGCCGATTTCATCAAGCGAGCTGTCCGAAGAACTGTTTAATATTAAAAAACGAATGGACGAGCAGCTCGGTAAAATTATGCCTAAGCAGGACCCTGATTTGGAGCGCAGGCTGAAAAGCATGCAAATTAACAGCTTTCTTTTACCGTTGATGCTCGGGAGCAACGAAGAAAAGCCGGAGGAGGCAGAGCTTAACGCAACAGCACGGGAGCTTGGAATTATTGAAAACGGTGATTTACCGCATTTTTGTATTATAGTATCTAAATTTAAAAGTAACGACGGTAATCCCGCAACAGGTAAAGAGCATCCGGATTTTATCGACGCAATTCTGGGAAAATATATACGGTCGTTCAGCTTTTTGGTATACGGCAGAGTAGTTTCTCTTGCCATAATTTCACAGCCCGGAGAGCTTTCAAATACACTTGATTTGCCGCTTAAGGAAATTGTGCAGACGGCTAAAAGAATGTTGACGCAGAGCTGTACTCTCGGAATAAGCCGTGAATTTACCGAGCTTTCTTCCTGTTCGGCAACATATTTTCAGGCGGTTGCCGCACGCCGTTATACCCGTGACGGTGCAGGCGAAATCCGTTTTATCAACGACCAGGAGCGTGACGGTGAAATTGAAATCGACCATGTTGAAAAAACCGTACTAAAGCTGGAGCAGCTGTTAAAGGTAGGGTACAACGAAGAATTAAGCGAGTTTGTTGACGGTCTTTTTAAAAACAGTACGCCCGAAAATGCCGATCTTCTCCTTATGCAGATACTCGCAACGGTTTACAGAGTAACCAGCAATGCCGCAGATAAATCGGATATTGTAAATTTGCTTTCATCAAACCCGATTTTTTCGAGAATGACCACCTACAACAGCGAAACAGGCGTAAAAAACGAGCTTATTTCTCTTTGTTTGAACGCAAAAGCATTGATATCAAGCTCACAGAAAAGAGACAGTGAAATTCTTTGCGACCGTGCTGTAAATATAATAAATGAGCGATACTCCGACGAGGGGCTTTCTCTTACAGAGGTCAGCAACGAGCTTGCGGTCAGTCCGAATTATCTCAGCGCTCTGATTAAGAAAACAAAAAAGAAAAATTTTGTGTCTTTACTCACCGAAAAGCGTATGAAAACCGCATATGATTTGCTTTTATGCTCAAACCTTAAAGTGCTTGAAATTTCAAAAAAATGCGGATACAGCGACCAGCATTATTTCAGCTACTGCTTTAAAAAATTTTACGGAGATTCTCCGGGAAAGATAAGAAGCGCCCAAAGGGGTGAATAATATTGAAATTTAAAAAGGGACAAAGAAGCATCAGCTTGTCGGCTATCACCGTGCTTTCGGTTACTTTAGCGGCAATTACCGCCGTTTCGGTTTGCGTCAGCATTTTTGCCGGTGTTTACAGCCGATCGCTCCTGCGTGACGCTCGGGTAAGCTCGCTTCAGGCAGCAGAACAAACGGCAACTGCGGTTGACAATTATCTTGACTCAATGAAAGAAAAGCTTTCGCTTATATACGGTATTGTTCTTAAAACCGAGACTCCCGTTGAACTTGAGGAAAAGCTTTCTGCAGTTACTTATGTTCAAAACGATATTTTTTCAATTACACTGTATGGCGAAAACGGAGAAATAATTGCCTGTGCCGGAAGCGGCGGAGAGCTTAAGAACAACATATCGGCAGACGAATCCTTTGATAAAGAGCTATATGAAAAAACCGACGGTTTTATACTCACCTCGTCCCATGTGCAGACGCTTTTTAAAAACGAATATCCGTGGGTTGTAACAATCGCCGTAAAAACAGAAAAACCTATATTTGATAAAGGCGTTTATATTGCGATTGATTTTAAATTTTCAGAGATTGCAAAATACATCAACAGCGTCGGCGTCGGCAGGCAGGGCTATTGCTTTATTACCGATAAAAAAGGCGACATTGTCTATCATCCGCAGCAGCAAATGCTGTTTTCGGGAATTAAAAGCGAAAATCTTGAGCTTCTTACCGCCAAACCTGACGGCGTTATAAACGATTCCGATGTTATCTATGCGCTTAAAACCACCGAAAACGGCGAATGGCGCACCGCCGCCGTGACATATACGGGTGAGCTGAAAACCGAAAGGCAAACTCAAATAATAATAAGCGTGGCATTAACCTTTTTAATCTGCGCACTGATTTTGCTTATCGTCCTTATAGTGTACTCGAATATCGTAAACAAACCCGTGAAATCACTAATAAAGGATATGAAGCGTTTTGAAAAAGAAGCGGACGGATTTGTTCTTAACGGCGGCTCCGAGGCAGTAACCGAGCTTCGTGTTATTTCGGACTCGTTCAGGCATATGACGGTTAAAATCAGCGAGCTTATGGAAAAGGTAAGACATGAAGAAACCGAATTGAGAAAAACGGAGCTTAAAGCTCTTCAGGCACAGATTAATCCGCATTTTCTGTATAATACTCTCGATTCGATACAGTGGATGTGCGAGCAGGGAAGAACCGATGACGCCGCAAAAATGGTCAGTTCCTTAGCAAGACTTTTCAGAATAAGCATAAGCCGAGGAAAAGAACTCATTACAATAAAGGATGAGATGCGCCACGCCGAAAGCTATCTTATTATCCAAAGCTACCGATATAAGGATCAATTTACTTATTCCTTTGAAATAGACCCGACGCTTGAAAACTGTCTTTGTAATAAGATTACCGTTCAGCCGCTCATCGAAAACGCAATATACCACGGACTTAACAGAACCGTTGACGAGGGCGAGATTAAAATTTCGGTAAAGAAAGCACCCGACGATGAGAACGATATTTTGATTACCGTAAGCGATAACGGAATAGGGATGACCGAAGAACAGTGTAATGCAATTCTTAAAAAGGAACGCAGTGATTCAAGCGGTATAGGCGTAAAAAATGTTAATGACCGACTTAAAATTTATTTCGGCGACAAATACGGGCTTAATATTGAAAGCGAGCTTGATGTCGGTACTACCGTAACCGTCCGAATACCGAAAAAGGAGAACGAATGATGAAGCTTAAAAGAATTTTTGCTTTTTTATCGGCTCTTTTTATCGCCGTAACGCTTTGTTCCTGTAAAAAAGACGATTCGAAAAAGCAGGTCAGCGTAATTGTAAAGGCGGTTGATTCGGATTTTTGGAACCGTGTCAAAAGCGGCACTTATTCCGCCGCAACGGAATATAATGTTGACGCCGATTTTGTCGGTCCTCAAAACGAGGAGGATTATGAGGAGCAAAACAGGCTCATTGAAAATGCGGTAAAAAACGGCGCTCAGGCAATCGTTTTATCGGCAATAGATTATGAAAAATCTGCCGAGACCGTTAACAACGCCGCCCGTGCAGGGGTTAAAATTGTCGCTATCGACAGTGAGGTTAATTCGCAGAATGTCAGCACCTTTATCGGAACAGACAATTATGAGGCGGGGATATCTGCCGCAAAAGCGGCTGTCGGCGGTTTTTCAAAAGAAAGCAATATATGTATAGGCTTAATAAATTATTACGAAAACACCGCAAACGGTCGTTTGCGTGAGCAGGGCTTCAGAGATTATATAGAAAGTGTAGATAACGCCGTAATAATCGATACCGCAACCGCAAACAGCAATACCGAAAGCGCCGAAATGTCCGCCGTACAGCTCCTTACGGAGCATCCGCAGGTTAATGTAATTGTCGGATTTAACGAATGGATGACCTTGGGGATAGGAAATGCAGTAAAAACGCTTGGAATTTCAGATAAGGTTTACGCAGTGGGATTTGACACAAATAAGATTTCACTCGGTATGCTTGAAACAGGGGAGATTGACACGCTTATCGTACAAAATCCCTTTGCAATAGGCTATATGGGACTAAAGTGTGCCGCAGGTCTTATTTCCGGGGAAAATTATCAGACCGAACAATACACGGCAGTTACCGCCGTAACAAAAAGCAATATGTTTGATAAGGAAATACAAAAGCTTTTATTTACATTCGAGGAGTAAAAATATGTATAAAGCAAATGATAAAAGATATGAAGATATGAAATACAGCCGATGCGGAAACAGCGGACTGCTGTTACCTAAGGTCAGCCTCGGCCTATGGCACAATTTCGGAGATACTTCACAGTACTCAAATATGAAAGAACTGTGCTTTACAGCTTTTGATAACGGCATAACACATTTTGATTTGGCAAACAATTACGGACCGGAGCCCGGCAGTGCCGAAAAAAATTTCGGCAGAATACTTAAAGAGGAGCTGTATTCTTACCGTGACGAAATGATAATAAGCACAAAAGCCGGATATTTAATGTGGGACGGTCCCTACGGAGATATGGGCAGCCGTAAGTATCTTATTGCAAGCCTTGACCGGAGCCTTAAGCGAATGGGCGTCGATTATGTAGATATATTTTATCACCACAGACCGGACCCGGATACTCCGCTTGAAGAAACAATGGGTGCACTCGACACTGCGGTTAAAAGCGGTAAGGCGCTGTATGCCGGACTGTCAAATTACAACGGAGAACGCTTAGAGCAGGCGACAGCAATACTTAAGGATCTTAAATGCCCGTTTATTATCAATCAAAACAGATATTCAATATTTGACCGTACCATTGAAAATAACGGCCTTAAAGCCACCGCCGCACGACTGAATAAAGGAATAATCGCATTCAGCCCATTAGCGCAGGGTATGCTTACAGACAGATATTTAAACGGTATTCCGAAAGACAGCCGAATTATGACGGACGGCAGGTTCTTGAAGGAGACCGCAATCACAAAGGAGCGTTTGGAGCAAATAGGCAAGCTTAACGAAATAGCAAAGGGTCGTAACCAAACTCTTGCGGAAATGGCGCTTTCTTGGGTTCTTAAGGACGGTATTGTCACATCTGTGCTTATCGGTGCGTCAAAGCCGTCGCAGATACTTGATAACATAAAGGCTGTAAATAACACGCAGTTTACGGCAGATGAGCTTAAAGCAATAGACGATATATCGTTATAAAAAATCAGCAGTCGGATTAAAAGCTTCCGACTGCTGATTTTTATGAAAATGTCTATTGACATAAGAACATCTGTTCTGTATAATTAACTTATACTGACTTCCCGGCAATCTTTTCAATTCCGATACCACGGGGCGGTTGCGGGGTAGAAAAGGCAATCTGCGTCTCGGTATGGCCGTAATTGTTAAGGTCACCGACAAAGGAGTCAAGATCCTCGGTCGAAGCAAACGCAACCTTAATAAGCTGCGAATATTCACCTGTAACACAACTGCATTCAAGCACATTCGGGTTGGACTTTATGTAAGGGTAAAACTCAGGCTTAAGCTTCGGGTCAAGGTCAAGCTTTACAAATGCAATTATCGGAAATCCTACCTTTTTCAAGTCAATATTTACCGTATAAGAGCTTATTATACCCTCTTTTTCAAGCTTTTCAATTCGTGCCGCCGTTGCCGGAGAGGACAGATATACCTGCTCCGCCAATACTTTTAGCGGCATACGGGCATTTTTTTGCAAAAGCGTTATTATTTTTAAATCTATTGCATCCATATTTTCACCTGCCGAGTATTTAACTTAAATTATAATATAATATTTTTTCGGCACAGTCAATAAAAATTTAATTTGGGCGGCGCAAAATGAAAAACTATGAAATTTTAACGGAAAAAAGCTGTTGCTTTACCGGCTACAGACCATCAAAATTCCCTTTTTCTTTAGAGGACGGGAACAGCGAATATACCGATTTTGAAAATTCGCTTACCAATACGATTCTTTCTCTTGCAGACAATAATTGCCGCACCTTTTATACGGGTATGGCAATGGGTTTTGATATTATTGCCGCCGAAACTGTGATTTTGTTAAAAAAGTCCCGTAACTTTTCACCCACATTAGAGCTTGTGTGCGCCGTTCCGTTTAAAGGTCAGGAAAACTGTTTCCCCGATGACTGGAAAGAACGCTATAACAGAATACTTGAAAACTGCGATAAAAAAATCATACTTTCGGATAGTTATTTCGGCGGTTGCTATTTCAAGCGTAATCATTATATGGTGGATAAAAGCGATTATGTGCTCACATGGTTCGACGGCAAAAGGGGCGGTACTATGGAAACCTTAAACTACGCCGCAAAAAAGGGAAGAGAAGTCATTAATTTATACCGTTCACCCCAGCTTACGCTTTTTTGAATTTTATTCAAATATATCGTTATTCTGCTTTTCCTCATTATTTTTAAATACCGAGAGTTTTCCCGATTTATCAAGTATGCCGAGATAAACATCGGCTTCTTTTTTTATACCCTGAACCTTAAGCTCGTTTTTAAGCCAGTTAATATCCTTGCCGCAGCTCCGAAGATTTTTTTCTAAAATTTTGCCGTCCATAATAACATTATAATATACGCTCTCGCTTGCCGGAACAATATTAAGATCCTCAGGGGTCGCAGGTTTTTTCGCCGCCGCCGGCATAAAGCTTATCTTTCCGCTGGCCTCCATTACAGCGGTATCAACCGCCGAAAGGTCATAAAAACCGTTTAATCTGCACTGCATCAAAAATTCGTTTAAATCAAGACGGCATTTTTTAAAGTTTTTGCGGTACAGCTTACCGTTTTCCATAAGGACAACCGAATGACCGAATATCAATCTTCTGATCTTCAGCGACTTTGAGCAACAGATAGAAACAATAAAAGAAATAACGCCGTAAACTATCATTGCGGTAAGCGGCTGTTCGGGATTTTCAAGCTCTGTCGCCAATTCTGCGGCTATGGAGCCTATTGTTATGCTTACTATATAATCAAACATATTCAGCTCGGACAACTGCTTGTTTCCGACTAATTTTGTTAACAAAAATAACACAATAAGCGAAACGATTGATGTTATAATAACTTTTAAGATTTCCATTTTGCACCTCACGCAAATTTTTACTTTATTTTGTGTGCTTTTGGCACAATTTATTCTCTTAAGATATTGACAAATTCGAGAAATTCAGGTATAATTGTATACAATAATACAAATTTGGGGTGACTGGTTTGCTTGAAATTTCAAACAAAACAAATTTGCTTGAGCAAGATAATTACAAATACTCTTTGCAGGATGTGGCGGAGCCTAATTTATACAGGGAATTTTATACATATGATGAAGTTCCAAAGGTTGCGTTTAACCACCGCAGGGTACCTATCGGTATGCCGAAGGATATATGGATAACCGATACTTCTTTGCGTGACGGTCAGCAATCGGTTGAGCCGTACACCGTTGAACAGATTGTCAACCTTTACAAGCTTATGTCAAGGCTCGGCGGTCCTTACGGAATAATAAGGCAAACCGAATTTTTCGTTTACAGCAAAAAGGATAGGGAAGCTATTGAAAAATGTCAGGAATTAGGACTTAAATTCCCTGAAATCACAACATGGATTCGGGCAAGCAAGGAAGATTTCAAGCTTGTGCGAGACCTCGGTATCCGTGAAACGGGAATTTTGGTTTCATGCAGTGACTACCATATTTTCAAAAAGCTTAAAATGACAAGAAGTCAGGCAATGAAAACATATCTTGACGCTGTATCTGAGGCGTTTGAGGCAGGCGTTATGCCGAGATGCCACCTTGAAGACATTACAAGGGCTGATTTCTACGGCTTTGTTGTTCCTTTTGTAAATGAGCTTATGAAGCTTTCTGCTCAGGCAAAAATACCGGTAAGAATCCGTGCCTGTGATACCATGGGTTACGGAATACCGTATCCTGAGGTTGCATTACCCCGAAGTGTTCCGGGTATAATTTACGGTTTACAGCATTACTCCGATGTTCCGAGTGAAATGCTTGAATGGCACGGTCATAACGATTTTTACAAGGCAGTGGCAAATGCCTCTACCGCATGGCTTTACGGCGCTTCTGCGGTTAACTGTTCCCTGCTCGGAATAGGAGAACGAACCGGCAATATTCCGCTTGAAGCAATGGTTATGGAATATGCCTCGTTAAGAGGCTCGCTTGACGGTATGGATACTACCGCAATAACGGATATAGCCGAATATTTTGAAAAGGAAATGGGTTATACCATTCCGCCGATGACGCCGTTTGTCGGTAAAAACTTCAATGTTACAAAGGCCGGTATTCACGCAGACGGACTTTTAAAAGACGAAGAAATATACAATATTTTCGATACCGATAAAATTCTTAACCGCCCTGCAGCGGTTTCAATAGGAAAAACAAGCGGTCTCGCCGGAATTGCTTATTGGATAAATCATCACTACAGCCTTAAGGGTGAAAGTGTAATTGATAAAAAAGACCCGATTGTTATTAAGCTTAAAGAATGGGTTGATTCCGAATATGAACAGGGAAGACAGACCGCAATTTCGAATTCCGAGCTTGAAAAGCATTTAAAAGAGCTTTCGGGCGGAAAGTTTTAAAGGAGGACGGCTTTAATGATTGAGCATAAAACAATATCGCTTGCGGATCAGGTTTTCGACCATCTTGAAAACGATATATTAAGCGGAAAATATCAGCGCGGCGAAGTGCTTACCGAAAGTAAGCTGTGCGCCGAAATGGGCGTGAGCCGTACCCCGATAAGAGAAGCGTTAAGACGCCTTGAACAGGAACACATAATTGAAGAGTCGGGCAAAGGCTCTGTTGTAATAGGCATTAACGAAAAGGATCTTGAGGATATTTTCCTTATAAGAAAGAGTCTTGAATGTATGGCGGCATCGCTTGCGGCTAAAAACCGTACAGACGAACAGCTAAAAGACCTTAAAGAAGCACTTGAATTCCAGGAGTTTTATCTTCACAAAAACGACCCAGATCAAATAAAACTTATGGATAACCGTTTCCACGAAACTTTATATAAATTAAGCGGAAGCACCACTTTTTACGATACTTTGGTACCCCTTCATAAGAAGATACAGAAGTATCGCCGTGCCTCGGTTGAAAATTCAAGCCGTGCGGCGGCATCAGTAGCAGAACACCGCAAAATTTACGAGGCGATTGAGGCTCAAAATTCAACTGCGGCGGCAAAATATGCGTCAGAGCATGTGGAAAATGCATACAGACATATAATGAGAAAGGATTGATATTTAATGGGCTACACAATAGCACAAAAGATTATTAAGGCACATATGCTGTCGGGCGATATGACCGTCGGCAGTGAGGTTGCGCTTAAAATCGACCAGACCTTAACACAGGACGCAACAGGCACAATGGCGTATCTTGAATTCGAAACAATGGGACTTGACAGAGTAAAAACCGAACGCAGTGTTGCATACATCGATCACAATACCCTGCAGTCCGGTTTTGAAAATGCCGACGACCACCGTTACATACAGTCGGTTGCAAAAAAACACGGCATTTATTTTTCACGCCCCGGCAACGGTATATGCCATCAGGTACATTTAGAGCGCTTCGGCAAGCCCGGTAAGACTTTAATAGGTTCTGACAGTCATACACCTACGGGCGGCGGAATCGGTATGCTTGCTATGGGTGCCGGCGGTCTTGATGTTGCGGTTGCTATGGGCGGCGGCGCATATTATATTACAATGCCGAAAATGTACAAGGTCAATCTGACAGGCAGGCTTAAATCTTTTGTAACCGCAAAAGATATAAGTCTTGAAATACTTCGTATATTATCCGTTAAAGGCGGCGTTGGCGCTATAATCGAATGGGGCGGCGAAGGCATTAAATACCTTTCTGTTCCGGAGCGTGCAACCATAACCAATATGGGTACTGAGCTTGGCGCTACAACCTCTATTTTCCCGTCAGACGAGGTTACAAAAAAATTCCTCGAGGCAGAGGGCAGAGGAGGGGACTATACCGAGCTTTCAAGCGACCCTGACGCCGTTTATGATAGGGTTATTGATATAAATCTTGACGAGCTTAAACCGCTTATTGCCTGTCCTCACAGTCCTGACAATATTGTTACTGTTGAGTCATTAAAAGGCACAAAGGTTGATCAGGTGTGTATCGGTTCCTGTACCAATTCCTCGCTCTTTGATATGTTAAAGGTTGCGGCACTTTTAAAGGGCAAGACCGTTTCGCCGTCTGTAAGCCTTTCGATTTCTCCCGGCTCAAAGCAGGTGCTTTCAATGCTTGCCGACTGCGGCGCACTTTCCGATATTCTTGCAAGCGGCGCAAGGCTTCTTGAATGTGCGTGCGGTCCTTGTATCGGAATGGGATTTTCTCCTAATTCCGCAGGCGTTTCACTCCGCACCTTTAACCGTAACTTCTTGGGAAGAAGCGGAACTAAGGATGCAAGCGTTTATCTTGTGTCACCGGAAACTGCGGTTGCCGCCGCTCTTACCGGTGAAATCACCGACCCGAGGCTTTTGGGCGAAGAACCCCACATAACAATGCCTGAGGCATTTAAAATAGACGACAGTGCGGTAATTGCTCCGGCAACACCCGAAGAAGCGCAAAGCCTTGAAGTTTTAAGAGGACCGAACATCAAACCGTTCCCGAAATCACATCCGCAGGAGGATACTCTTACAGCAGAGCTTGTTCTTAAAGTCGGCGATAATATTACTACCGACCACATAATGCCTGCAGGTGCTAAAATACTGCCTTACAGGTCAAATATTCCGCACCTCTCGCAGTTCTGCTTTGCGGTCTGTGACGAGACTTTCCCCGAAAGAGCAAAGGCTCTCGGTCAAAGTATAATTGTTGGCGGAAGTAACTACGGTCAGGGTTCATCCCGTGAGCATGCGGCGCTTGTTCCCATGTATTTAGGGGTTCGTGCGGTCATAACGAAAAGCTTTGCAAGAATTCATGTTGCCAACCTTATTAATGCGGGAATTATGCCGCTCACATTTAAAAACCCCGATGATTACGATAAGCTTAATCAGTCGGATAAGCTTACGCTTACTGATGTTTTTGCCGGAATGGACAGCGGCGAGATTACCCTTAAGGACGAAACCACAGGCGTAGAAATACCGCTTGTTTGTTCATTCACCGAGCGCCAAAAATCAATTCTAAAAGCAGGCGGTCTGCTTGAATATACCAAAAAGGAAGGTTGATTTACAATGGAACAGTATATTAACGCTGCGGTTGAGCAATTCCGCACACTTTTAAACGAGCAAATTGCCCGTGAACGCCGTATGGAGCAGGACAAAAAGGTTACTGATTACAGCAAGCTTGATAAAATTGTAATCGGAATTTGCGGCGGCGACGGAATAGGACCGATAATTTCCGCCGAATCGGAAAGACTTTTGCAGTTTATATTAAAGGATGAAATTGCCGCCGGAAAAATCGAGCTTCGCACTATCGAAGGGCTTACCATCGAAAACCGTATTGCCCATAACAAGGCAATTCCCGACGATGTTTTAGCTGAAATCAAGGCTTGTAATGTAATATTAAAGGCTCCGACCACCACTCTTAAGGGCGGAACTCTTGAAAGTGCCAATGTTGCAATGCGCCGTGAGCTTGATTTGTATGCTAATGTCCGCCCTGTTGCGGTTCCTGAGCTTGGTATTGACTGGACATTTTTCCGTGAAAATACAGAGGGTGAGTATGTTTTAGGCAGCCGTGGTGTTGAAATACCCGATACTTTGGCTTTTGACTTTAAGGTTACAACAAACGAAGGAACAAAAAGGATTGCAAGGGCCGCTTTTGAGTATGCAAAAAACAACGGCAAAACTAATGTTGCAATAGTTACAAAAGCCAATATTATGAAAAAAACAGACGGTAAATTTTCTGAACTCTGTCATGAGGTAGCAAAGGATTATCCCGGTATCACTGCCGAAGACTGGTATATTGATATTATGACCGCCAATCTTGTAAATGAGCGTGTAAGAAGTAATTTCCAGGTAATACTTCTTCCTAACCTTTACGGCGACATTATTACCGATGAAGCCGCACAGATACAGGGCGGTGTCGGTACTGCCGGCAGTGCCAATATCGGTGATGTTTATGCTATGTTTGAAGCAATACACGGCTCGGCTCCGAGAATGATAGAAACCGGCAGGGGAGCATATGCCAATCCGACCAGTATGTTTAAGGCTACGGAGATGCTCTTAAGACATATCGGATTTATCGAAAAAGCCAATAAGCTCGATAAAGCTCTTCACATTTGCACCGAGGTTGATAAGAAATTTGTAATAACCGGTCATGAGGACGGCGCAACCTGTTCACAATTCGGCGATTATCTTATGCAAACAATAGAAAATTTATAATACCGAACAGATATTCGCAAAAACATTACTGAATTATTGAATAAACCCCTCATTTTTGCTGATAATAATTGCAAAAAGGAGGGGTTTTATGCGACCAACAGATAAAGAATACGGAGAAATGACAACAAAACTTTCTCCGCCGTCGCCGAAAATCAAGGATTTTATAAATGCTTTTTTTATCGGCGGATTAATATGTGTAATAGGTCAATTATTGACAGAATGGTACACTATGCTTAACTTGCCGGAAAATGTTGTGAAAATAGCAGTTCCGAGTAC
>JAFOYI010000036.1 GCA_017391425.1 Clostridia bacterium
TATCGTAAGGACAAAAAATGCTTTTAGGGGATATTACTGCAATAAATTCACGCAGTTCCTCCGCATTTATATCGCCTTCGCTTATTACCATATCACATACCGAAAGGGATAAATAAGAACCTTCGTCCTGCCGCCAAAAAAGCGTGTTTTTGTCACTCCCGTAGCAATCAAACAGACATCTGATTTTTAAAAATCCCAAATCTTCCGAACTGACTTCAGGTAAATCCGAAATAAGCTTTATCATTTAACAGTTCCGCCGCAAATGCCGGCAAGCATATATTTTGCCAATCTTTCGGCATTTTTAATATCTTCCTTATCGGCAACACAGGACGAAGAGTGTATATATCTGCATGGAACCGAAATAGCAACGGTTCTGACGCCGCCACGGCTTAAATGTATAGCCCCCGAATTATTACCGCCTGCAACTGCAGACTTGGGCTGGCACTTAATACCGCTTTCAAGTGCCGCACGGTAATATTCACGGTCATATACGGTGGCTCTGTCCATAAAGGATACCGCAGGACCATTGCCGAGAACGCATACTCTGTGCGTTTCATCAACATCCGCAATATCGGCGGCCGTTGTAGCCTCAAGTACTATTGCCGCATCAGGGTCGGCAGCGAAAGCCGCTGTTTTGGCACCTCTGAGACCCACCTCCTCCTGTACGGAGAAAGAGGCATAAAAATCATAATCACTGTCGTTTGTTATAAGTGAAAGCAGTATTGCACAGCCTGCACGGTCATCTATGGCTTTAGCCTTTATTTTATTTCCCATTTCACGGTATTCACTGCACATAACCGCACGGTCGCCCAAAGACACAAGCTTTAAAGCCTCCTCACGGCTTTCGGCACCTATGTCTATATAAAGACTGTCAGACTTAGGCAGCTTTTTCTTTTCGTCACCCGATAAAAGATGTATCGGTGTTCCGCAAACAACACCGTTTACATTCCCGATTTTAACCTGACGGAACATAATCGCTGCCGTATTGATACCGCCCACGGTTTGAAATTTTAAAAAACCGTCAGCCGTTACCGAAGATATAATGAAGCCCACTTCGTCCATATGAGCGTCTATAAGCAGTTTTTTAACACTGCGTTTTTTTCCTTTTTTAAAAACCAAAATATTACCGAGATTATCTGTGTGCCAATCGGCCTTTCCGTCAATTTTCGAGATTATATAGTCTCTTACCGCTTTTTCGTCGCCCGAAACAGCGTTTAGTGCGCAAAGCTCCTTTAAAAAATCAGTCATTCCGCACACCTCCCGACAGAATATATCCGTAAAGCAAATTACAAACCGACTCAAGGTCCGAAATGCTCAGCGTTTCAACCTCGGTATGCATATTGCGAAGAGGTATCGAAACGGTGCAGGTTTTAACACCGGATCCGGATACGCCTATAACATCAGCATTTGTACCTGTTCTGCCGCCCATAACCTCTGTTTGATATTTTATGCCGTTATCTTCCGCAATTTTTGTAAGCTTTTTTGAAACGGCGCTGTCAAGCGTTGGGGCAAATCCTATCATAGCTCCGCCTTTAAGCTTTCCGCATTCCTCGGGCGGAATACCGATTCCGTTACCGAAGCTTACATCAACTGCAACGGCTTCATCGGGCGCTGTACTGAAGGCGGCTGTTACGGCGCCTCTCATACCAAGCTCTTCGGCGTCGCTGAAAAGGAAAACAACATTGCAGGGCAGGTCCTTGCCCGAAAGCATTTCCGCCGTTTTAAGCAGGCACGCAACACCGGCACGGTCATCAAACGACCTGCCGGATACCAAATCGCCCGAAAGACTTACGGGAAGCGCCGAAAAGGTTACATAGTCCCCCGGGGAAACTATATCAGCCGCATTTTTTCCAAGACCGGTATCAAGCTTTATTTTGTTTATATCGTCATAAACCGTTTCGCCGCTTGAAAGGTGGGGCGGCGTACTGCAAAAGACCGCCGGTATATTCTTTCTGCCGTGAACGGTAACCTCTCTTGACGGCAAAGCTCTTATATCTATTCCGCCTGACGGAGCTACCGTTAAAAAGCCCTCACTGTCAACATCCGTGACGATCATTCCCACTTGATCTATGTGTGCGTCAAGCATTATCGTATAATCCGAGTTGCCCTTTATAGTTCCTGTTACACTTCCGCCGAGCCTTTCGGTTTTTGCAAAACGGCTCAACACTTTTTCGGCGTAGTCTGCCGCAAAGTGTAAATAACCTATTGAATCAAGAGCTGACAAGTCAAATAAAATATCCTTAATATCCATCAAAGCTTATTGACCAGGTCCTTATAGTATTTTCCCCTTGCAACAAAGTTCGGGAAAGCGTCAAAGCTTGCACAGGCAGGGCTTAATGTTACAATATCGCCGCTCACAGCGTCTTTATGTGCCGCCGCAACGGCTTCGTCAAGGTTGTTTACCCTTACTATTTCGGGTGTTCCTGTGTAGTTTTTGTCAGAGCGGACGCATTTTTCAATTTTATCCGCAGTAGCTCCGCAAAGATAGAGCTTTTTCACCTTGTCGATTATATAAGGAACCATAGGTTCAAACGGTATATGCTTATCGTAGCCGCCGGCTATAAGCATTACCTTTTTATCAAAAGCCTTAAGACCGGCTATTGTTCTGGTGGGACTTGAAGCAATGGAATCGTTATAATACTTTACGCCGTTAAGCTCTCTTACAAACTCGATACGGTGTTCAACGCCTTTAAACTCACGGGCAACCTTTTTAATTGAGTCTATTCCCACATAGCCCCAAACTGCGGAAATCGCCGCAAGATAATTTGCAACATTATGGTCACCTAAAATCGCTATTTCACTGCGGTGCATAATCGGAGCGTCTATACCCCTGTACGACATATGGATAGTTCCGTCCGTATCAAGCCATGCGCCGTTTTTAAGCGGCTGTTCCATACTGAAATAAAGCGACTGCCCCCGTACAAATTTTTTAAATCCGTAGGTTATTTCGTTATCACGGTTAAGAACCGTGCGTGAAAATGCATTCTGATGAAGCAGAATGTTCTTCTTTGCTTCAACATATTCGTCCATATCCTTGTGAATATCAAGGTGATTTGGCGCAACATTTGTAACGACTGCGACATCCGGACTTTTTCTCATTGAAATAAGCTGAAACGAGGAAAGCTCCGCTACAACAAAATCCTCCGGCTTTATGTTCTCTATTTCGGGCAATAACGGCTTGCCGATGTTGCCGCCTAAATGAACGGTTTTGCCCTCGGCTTCAAGCATTTTTGATATAAGAGTCGTAGTGGTGGTTTTTCCGTCCGAACCGGTTATGGCAAAAATCGTCGCCGGGCAGAGGTCGAAAAATACCTCCATTTCGCTTGTTACGGCGATACCCTTTTTGCGTGCCGCCTCAAGCTCCGGCAAATTAAAGTTCATTCCCGGAGTACGGAAAATTATATCTACCTCTAAATTATCAAGATAATCACTGCCGAGCCTTAATTCGGCACCGGCGTTTTCAAGCTCATCCGCAATACTGCCTATCTGTTCACGGGTGCGGCGGTCGCACGCATATACTGCGGCGCCCTTGCTTAAAAAGTTCATAATAAGCGGCGTATTGCTTACGCCAATACCGCACATAGCAATTCTTTTACCTTTAATCTGTTCAAAAAACTGTTTGCAATCCAAGAAATTGCCCCCAATCATAATAACTATACTTATTTATTATACTTAATGCAGTTGAAAATATCAACACAAAAGAGGTAATTTTTTTATTAAAGCACAAACTGCCGAAGCTGAAAGCTCCGGCAGTTTGTGTATGGGGATGAATATGGTGGATTTGTGACGGAGGGGAGCCGCCACTTTATATAAAAATCGTCAGCTTAAAATTAAACTAACAGATTTTTAACTGGGTACAGCGTGGAGTCTCGGTGCAATTTTTGCTGATTCGCACCTTAAACTCTATGTATTTATCGTTTTCACGCTTTTTTGAATCGGCATCGATTCCGGCATTTCGAAGTGTAGAAACAAGCTTTGTAAGACTGTTTGAAAAAAGTCTTACATCACCTATTGCCGCCTTTCTTACCGGTGTATGGAAGACCTCATCGGTTTCGGGTTCTTTTTTGGGGTTTAACAGCTCTTCTATGTATTGTTCGGTCTGGCTTAATGTCAGTCCTTCGGCTATTATTCGGTCAAGAGCCTCCTCACGCATTTCTTCGGGTAGCTTTAAAAGCGCCCGTGCGTGTCTTTCCGTAAGCCTTGCGGAAATAATGCGTTGCTTTATATCGTCGCTGAGCTTTAGAATACGCAGCTTATTTGAGAGGGTCGATTGGGCAATTCCGAGTCTTGCGGCGGCTTCAGACTGTGAAAGACCGTATTCCGTTATCAGTCGGTTTATGCCCTCCGATTCCTCAAATACCGTGAGGTTGCTTCGTTGCAGGTTTTCTATAATAGAATAAAGCGCCGCAGTCTCGTCATCGGTTTTGTGCAGTACGCACGGAACTCTTCTGAGACCTGCCGCAACGGCGGCTTTAAGTCTTCTTTCTCCTGCAATAAGCTCATAAACGCCGTCGGAATTCTTACGAACAGAAAGAGGTTGTATAATTCCGTTGGAACGAATACTGTCTGTAAGAAGCTTCAGCTCGTATTCGTCAAAGCTTTTACGGGGCTGATTCGGTGAAAGCTGAATTTCAGCCGGTCTTAGCATTAAAAGCTTTTTTTCGGACAGCATATACATCGTATTCCTCCCAAGACTCTGTTTGCCTCACTGCAATTATAATTTTACTCGAAAATTCCTGTTTGTAAAGAAAAACACATCGGGCAAATTCGCCCTAAAATAACAAAAACAGCCGAATTAAAGCGGCTGTTTTGAAATATCTGAGGGTTTTCTCGGGTATTTTGTCGGGGTTTGCGATATTTTTTTTGAAATTACAAAGGTTCGCCCCTCATTTCCGGTTAATGTTTCGCATATAATAGTAGGTTTCCCCGTTCCGAGAAGCTTGGCGGCATTTGCAGACAGACTGACTTCATCCTGTGCGGACGGGCCTTTCATTGCGACAAAAATACCGTCTTTTTTAACAAGCGGAACACAGTATTCCATAAGCACCGGCAGGGATGCAACGGCTCTGGCACACGCTATATCGTACTTTTCTCTTATCTCCTTGTTGCGTCCGGCATCCTCCGCTCTCATATGAACCGTATTAATGCCGTCAAGGCAAAGCTCGGATATTACACAGTCAAGAAATGTCAACCGTTTTTTAAGGCTGTCAAGCAGGGTTACATTAATGTCGGGTCTGACTATTTTAAGCACCATTCCGGGAAAGCCGGCGCCGGTTCCCACATCTATCAGTGCGGCACCGTCAGGCACCTTTATGTGCTTTAAAAACAATATGCAATCGTAAAAATGCTTGTATAGAACATCATCAGGCGCAGTTATAGCCGTAAGATTTATTTTTTCGTTCCATTGGAGCAAAAGATTACCGTATAAATTAAGCTGCTCGGTTTTTTCGCTGTCAAGAACTACGCCGAATTCGGCGCAGGGGGCGGCGATTTTTTCAATATTGAAATCTGTCATATCAGTCTTTCCTTAAATAAGCCTCAAGTCTGTAAATAGGCAAGCCGAGCGACGCAAATTTATGCTCATACTCGGTTTCTATATTGTCTTCAAAATCGCTGTTGTGCAAATCAAGACTTATGTTTTTAAGCACAAAGCCGTTTTGTGAAAAGCTTTCAAGCGAAAACTCGAAAAATTTCCGATTGTCGGTTTTCTGATGTATTTCCGCATCCGGCTTCATAAGCGTTTTATAAATTTTCAGAAAATTATTATGCGTAAGCCTGTGGCTTGCGTACTTGTTTTTAGGAAACGGACAGCTGAAATTAAGAAAAATAAGCTCCGCAGATGACGGTTTTATATATTTCGGCAGATATTCCGCGTTACATTTAATAAAGCGAAGATTTTCACAGCCCTTTTCTTTTGCCGTTTCGCAGGCGGAAACTATAACATTTGCATCCTTTTCCACGGCAATAAAGTTTATCTCGGGGTGGCGCAAAGCATATTCGGCGGCAAAACCGCCTTTTCCGCAACCCACCTCAAGAACAATCGGAGCTTCTCTTTTAAACCAACCGTCAAAATCTATGTATTCGGGCGATTTAATTGCGGTATTAAAATTTCTGTCCTCGAAATCACTTATAAAAAGTATGTCGGAAACTGCGGCAAGGCGCTCCTCCAAATGCTTTTTTTTACGCATTCTCATTTGTTTTAACCAACCTTAAATATAGTATTCTTCTTCCGATTTGCGGCTGTGCGATACTGTGGAATTTTTGTATGAAAAGTGCGAAAACACAAACGCCGCAATAAACAATCCGCCTGTGAAAAGAGATGCGTTGCATATAAGCGAGGTGTGGCAATATCCGTTCCCCGTAATAAGGTTTATTATAAAATGGGGAATTGACTGGGTAAAGCACAATATAACAGAACCCATTCCGGTAGCCAGCATACGGCGGAAATTATATTCGGTGTCTATTTTATTGTAAAGCTTGCCAAAGCAAATAAAGAATAATAGATTAAAGCAGTAAGCGGCGAGCAAAAGTATATTGTCGGTTATAAGCGCAAGAGATGAAACGGATGTGAAATCACAAATTATACGCATAATAAAGTACGCCGCCGGAGCAACAGAAAAAACGGGAGGTATTTTTATCTTTACAAATCCGCTTATTCCGTACATCAAAAGGAAAACAATCGCCGCAAAGCCGGTCACCGAAAGCAGGGCGGATTGCCAAAGTCTTACAGTGCCTGAAAACGATTCGGATAAAAGCTGTGCGCCCGTTGTAAGCGCAAAAATTATTGAAGAAACGGAAATAAAAATATTCTTTTTGGGCGGATGCTCGGGATTTCTGTGACCGGTAAAGCAAAGTATTACGGTGACGGCACAAAAAGCAATTATAAACGCAAGAAGATAATAGCCTACCGTTTTATATTCGGGTTTGAAAAAACCCGTTTCGGTATCAACAGCAAATGCAAGCTGTAAAAAACGCATAAGCGTGCAAAGCGGCAGTGCTATGCAGAAAAAAAGGACAATTTTTTTATATTTCATAGCGGTCTCCAATCGTTTAATAACATTAAAATAAAAATTAAAGCATAAAATTACACATAAAGTAATTTTATATCCGGGAACAAAAAAAGTCAATAATAACATAGATAAAGGAGACTGGATAATGAAAAAAATTTTTTGCTGTGCGCTTATAATACTGTCTGTAATGCTTGTTTTGCCGCTCGCCGCACTTGAAAGTCCTAAAGAGACCGCTGTGGAAACAGCGGCGCATATTTTTGAAATGCCGAAGGCAGGCAAGGCTGTAAGCGAGACCTTCCGTATATGCGATACTTCAAATGACACTGTAACCGAAATGAAGGCGGCGGACTATATTTTCGGAGTGGTGGCAGCCGAAATGCCGGCTTTATACGAAAAAGAGGCACTCAAGGCACAGGCGGTTGCGGCGTATACATATGCATGCGTTAAAAAGGTTGAAAATGCAGATAAAACATATGACCTTACAACAGATCCGTCGCTTGACCAAAGCTTTATAACAAGGGAAGAGGCGGAAAAAAGGTGGGGCGATAAAGCAGGGGAGTACAGAGAAAAAATAGAAACCGCCGTAAAGGAAACAGAAGGGTATATGATAACTTACGAAAAAAAGCCGATACTTGCGGTTTATCATGCAATATCAACCGGTATGACCGAAAGCTGTGAAAATGTATGGGGAAAGGATATTCCGTATTTAAAACCGGTTGCAAGTCCCGGGGATAAATTGGCTCCTGAATATATTAAAAAGGCGGAATTTACCGAGGAAGAGGTTAAAACAAAGCTTGCGGAGCTTTGCACTGTTTCGGGTGAGGCAAAAGACTTTTTTACCGATATACAAAAAACTGAATCGGGAACGGTTAAAAGCTTATCCGTTTGCGGAAAAGAGGTTACGGGAGCGGCGATAAGAAGCCTTTTCAATTTAAGATCGTCGGCTTTTGAGGTTGCATACGATTCGGGAAAATTCACCTTTACGGTCTACGGCTACGGTCACGGAGTGGGTATGAGCCAGTATGGGGCAAACTATATGGCAAAGCAGGGAAGTGACTTTAAAGAAATTCTTTGCTGTTATTATTCGGGCTGTAAGGTGGAAAAGGTTTCTTAATTTACAATTTATTAATACTACAATTAAATATTTCATATATATTTAAGTTAGTGAAATTAAGGGGGTTATGTGGTATGGAAAAGAAAAAAATACTTGTTGCGGATGATGAGGAACGCATAGTCAAGCTTGTTTCGGACTTTCTTACTGCCGCCGGATATGAGGTTGTGACTGCCTCTGACGGCGGCGAGGCTTTAAAAATTTTTTCCGAAACGCCCGACATAAGCCTTGCTGTTATAGATATTATGATGCCTGAGGTTGACGGTTGGTCTGTAACCCGTGAAATACGAAAGCAAAGCGATATACCGATAATTATGCTTTCTGCGAGAGCCGAGGAATTTGACCTGCTTACGGGATTTGAGTCCGGTATAGACGAATATGTCACAAAACCGTTTTCACCGGCAGTCCTTGTAAAGCGTGTGGAGGCGCTTCTGAAACGCAGTGCCGGACAAGCCTTATCCGGTGATGAAGCCAAAAAAGGTCTTATAATAGACAATGACGCATTTGTTGCATATATAGACGGAAATGCGCTTGAGCTTACTCTTAAGGAATTTGAACTGCTTTCTTATTTATATAAAAATTCAGGCCGTGTGCTTACAAGGGATCAGCTGCTTAACGCTATTTGGGGATATGATTATCTCGGGGATTCAAGAACTGTTGATTCGCACATAGCAAGACTTCGCACAAAGCTCGGCGATTACGGCGCCGCTCACCTTAAGACGATATACGGAATGGGGTATAAGCTTGAGGTTTAAGGAACTTAAAAATAAACTTTGGTTTAATATTTTTATTCGTCTTGCGGCGGTTTTTGCAGTATTTGTGTTGGTTTTATGTCTCTCAAATGTGGCACTCCTTGTAAGATTTTTCAGCCAAAAAGAAAAAAAGGCGCTGAAAGAGCAGATTACTGCTGTCGACAGCCTTGACCTCAGCAATACCGACACTGTTGTTAAAGTGCTGTCCGAAATAAATGAAAAATATAATTTCGATGTTGAAATATATAACTCATCCGGCAGAATACTTTACACCACCCACGGAAGCCAGATGATGGACTATTTTTCACTTAAAAACGATAAATTTGTTATGGCGCATGAAGAAATGAAACCGTTAAAGAGCCAAAAACTCTCGGACGGTATTGTCTTCCAGACTGCGGTAAGAAGGTTTGACGGAGCAGAATTTCTTTTATGTACCAAAGAGCTTGATAACGGTTATACTGCCGAAGTACGGATACAAAAGCAACTGATTTCCAATTCGGCGGCGGTTGCCAACGAATTTATAGTTATAGTTTCCGGCGTGTGCCTTGTACTTTCCATAATATGGGTATTTGTTTTTTCAAAACAGGTTTCAAGGCCGATTTCCGAAATGAACAAAATAACAAAGAATATGGCAAAGCTTGATTTCGGACAAAAGCTTAAAATAAACCGTAAGGACGAGATAGGTGAGCTGGCAAATTCGGTGAATGAGCTGTCGTCATCTCTTAACACCGCACTTACAGACCTTAAAGCGACCAACGAAAAGCTGCGGTCGGATATAGAGCTTGAACGCCGTCTTGATGTTATGCGCAAGGGATTTGTGGCAAATGTTTCGCATGAGCTGAAAACACCTATCGCTATTATAAGCGGATACGCTGAGGGGCTTAAGCTTAATGTAAATGCAGATTCAAAGGAAGAGTACTGCAATACGATAATAGATGAAAGCCGGCGTATGAACAAGCTGGTATTAAGCATACTTGAGCTTTCACGGTATGAATCGGGTCAGATGCCGCTTAATATGCAGAATTTCAATGTATTTGAGCTATGCGGCGATATGATTACAAGATTGTTTGCCGGAAAAGACATAATTACACAAAATCTTGTTCCGGAAAATACACAGATTTACGCAGATCCGCTTCAAATTGAACAGGTGCTTAAATCTTACCTTGAAAATGCCGCCGCACATACGCCTGACGGCGGTACAGTGAAAATTGAAAGCAAGCAGAGCGGAAATGTTGTCAGAATATCCGTTTTTAATACGGGAAGCCATATTGATGAGGATATAATGCCGCAAATCTGGCAAAGCTTTTTCAGGGGCGATAAGTCCCATAAGCGTGACAGCACCCGTTTCGGACTCGGTCTTTCTATCGTTTCTGCAATAATAAAAATGCACGGACACCAGTGCGGTGTATACAACACAGATGACGGCGTATGCTTTTGGTTTGAGGCGGATACAGCCGGGACTGACGATTTACCCGCCGAAACAACCGATACGGAAAAATAAAGGTTCTTTACCCCAACATTTATTATAGAGCCAAAATAAAATATGCCCCGAAACAGTTTTTGGTGTTTCGGGGCATATTTATATAGTTTAAACGGGCATTTCCAAAAGGAAATGCCCGTTCTGTTATCAGAAGTTTCTTAAAAGAAATTCCTTAACTGAAGCTTTGATTAAGCGTTAATCTTAGTAACAACGCCTGAACCAACGGTGCGTCCGCCTTCACGGATAGCGAAACGGAGACCCTCTTCAATAGCGATAGGAGTGATAAGCTCAACATCCATCTCTACGTTATCGCCGGGCATGCACATCTCTGTGCCCTCGGGAAGAGTGATAACGCCTGTAACGTCGGTAGTTCTGAAGTAGAACTGAGGACGATAGTTGTTAAAGAAGGGAGTATGACGGCCGCCTTCTTCTTTATTAAGAACGTAAACCTGGCCATGGAACTTGGTGTGCGGATTGATAGAGCCGGGTTTGCAGAGAACCTGACCGCGCTCAACCTCATCACGGCCTACGCCACGGAGAAGTGCGCCAACGTTATCGCCGGCTTCGCAGAAGTCAAGAGTCTTACGGAACATTTCCATGGAAGTAACAACTGTCTTCTTGCGCTCTTCGGTAAGACCGATGATTTCAACTTCATCGCCTGCATTGAGCTGTCCACGCTCAACACGGCCGGTAACAACGGTACCACGGCCGGAAATGGTCATAACATCCTCAACAGGCATAAGGAACGGAAGGTCAGCCTTACGGTCGGGAGTGGGGATGTAGCTATCAACAGCGTCCATAAGCTCAGCAATAGGAGCATAAACCGGATCAGCAACATCGGTAGAAGCGCTGTCAAGAGCCTTGAAGGCAGAGCCCTTGATGATAGGAGTATCATCGCCGGGGAACTCGTACTTATCAAGAGTCTCACGGATTTCCATTTCAACAAGCTCTAAGAGCTCTTCGTCATCAACGAGGTCGGTCTTGTTCATAAATACAACAATGTAAGGAACGCCAACCTGACGAGCAAGGAGAAGGTGTTCTTTTGTCTGAGCCATAGGACCGTCTGTTGCAGCGATAA
>JAFOYI010000037.1 GCA_017391425.1 Clostridia bacterium
GCGCCGCTGTGAGTTTTGATCTTAGGCATTGTAATTCCTCCCTAATTAAATTCAACTGCCGTTATTTACCCGATTTAGGGGCTAAAAACATCAGCATATTTCTGCCTTCCATTTTTGCCGGCTTTTCAACCGAGCCATGCTCTTCGCAATATTCCGCAAAGCGCTTCATAGTCTCAAGGCCGATTTCGGGATGACCGAGCTCTCTGCCCCTGAAACGGATAGAAACCTTTACCTTATTGCCCTCATCAAGAAAGCGCATAGCGTGTTTTCCTTTGGTTTCAAAGTCGTGAACATCAATACTTAAACCCAGACGGATTTCCTTAATCTCAACCGTTTTCTGATTTTTTCTGGCTTCCTTTTCACGCTTGGCCTGTTCAAAACGGTATTTGCCGTAGTCCATTATCTTGCAAACGGGCGGCTGAGCGTTAGGCGAAATGCAGACCAAATCAAGATCCGCCGCATATGCGGCTTCAAGCGCTTTGGCAACCGGCATTATGCCGAGCTGAGACCCATCCGAACCGATGGTACGGACCTCCTTGAATTTAATACTTTCGTTTACGAAAAGCTCTTTACTGCTGATGTTGATGCACCTCCAAATTTAGTATTGCAGCAAAACTGCATTTCTGCAATCAAACAAAAAGTGCGGACGAAATCCGTCCGCACATAAAAACGCCAAACATAAATGTCTGAATTTTTATTGACCCTTCAGCCATTGCCGACAGGGTGAGACGAAAACCGTACTGCTTCTTTGTAATACTGATTATACCACAAAAATCTATTTTGTCAAGTATTTTTTAAGTTCTTCTGTTTTATCGGTTTTTTCCCAGCTGAGCTTAAGGTCAGTCCTGCCCATATGACCGTATGCGGAAAGCTCACGGTATATCGGTTTTCGCAAGCCGAGCTTATCGATTATGGCAGACGGACGCAAATCAAAAACGCTCTTTACCGCCTCGGCGATTTTTTCATCGTCATATTTGCCGGTGCCGAATGTATCTACCATAACGGATACAGGATGTGCTACGCCGATTGCGTATGCTAACTGAACCTCGCACTTTGAAGCAAGACCTGCCGCCACAATGTTTTTGGCAACATATCTTGCGGCATATGCGGCGCTGCGGTCAACCTTTGTCGGGTCCTTACCCGAAAACGCTCCGCCGCCGTGACGGGCAAAGCCTCCGTAGGTATCAACTATAATTTTTCTGCCGGTAAGTCCCGTATCTCCCTGCGGTCCGCCCACAACAAAGCGTCCTGTCGGGTTAATATATATCTTTGTTTTTTCATCAAAAAGCTCGGACGGAACCGTCGGCTTTATAACCTTTTCGAGTATGTCTTTTCTAAGCGTATTAAGGTCGGTGTCGGCACTGTGCTGTGAGGAAACCACAACGGCCTCGATATGAACGGGTTTTCCGTCGTCGTATTCCACTGTGACCTGAGTTTTCCCATCCGGTCTTAAATACGGAAGTACGCCGTCCTTACGCACACTTGTCAGTTTTCTTGCCATTTTGTGAGCAAGTGATATCGGCAGGGGCATTAATTCGGGTGTGTCATCACAGGCATAGCCAAACATCATTCCCTGATCTCCCGCACCGTTAAGGTTATACTTGTCCTCCTCGCCGTCTTTATATTCAAGCGAGCTGTCAACACCCATTGCAATGTCGGGCGACTGCTTATCTATCGCAGTCATAACGGCGCATGTGTTACCGTCAAAACCGGCTGAGGGGTCACTATACCCGATTTCACAGACAACATCCCTTGCTATCTTCGGAATATCGGCATAACAGCTTGTTGTAATTTCCCCCATAACCGTAATGCTGCCGGTTGTACAAAAGGTTTCGCAGGCAACACGGGCATCGGGATCGTTTTTCAGTATTTCATCAAGTATTGCGTCCGAAATTCTGTCGCACACCTTATCGGGATGTCCCTCTGTGACAGACTCGGAAGTAAAAAGCATTTTTGACATCAGTTTTCCTCTTTTCGCATAAATAAAACCGCTCCCAAAAGAGCGGCTGAACAAACCTCATCTTTCGGATAATCCGCCGGATTTGGCACCTTGATACAAATCAGGTTGCCGGGCTTCGCAGGGCCGGTCCCCTCCGCCACTCTTGATAAGGACAATATTTACTTTAATAGTATTTTATCATATTATACTGTTTTGTCAACTGTTTTTTACAAAATCATACTCTGTTCAACTTATATCGGGTGAGTTCGGTTGCATTTTCAAAGAGTTTATTGTATAATACCCAATGTCATCAGATAAACAAATGATTTTAATGTTTACTATCGAAAGCTTCGATATAGAGGGAAGTATAATGGAATTACGAAATTTAATTACATTTATCCATGTTGCCGACCTTGGCAGTTTTACTAAAGCCTCCGAGCGGCTCGGTTATTCACAATCCACCGTTTCTTTTCAGATAAAGCAACTGGAAGAGGAGTTAAACTGCCTCCTGTTTGAAAGAATCAACCACACAGTTACACTTACCGAATGCGGACACAAGCTGTTGGCTTATGCTCAACAGATTCGTTCGCTGATGGATGAATTTAAAGAAGGTTTATCAAAGGAAGAAGAGCTTTCAGGCTCTATTCATGTTGTTACTCCGGACTCGGTATGCTATAATTTTATCAGCTCTCACTATATGGACTTTCACAAAAAATATCCGTCGGTTTCCGTCAGGTTCACAACCGGCGATTCGGCATTAATGCTTGATATGCTTGACCGCAACGAAGCCGACTTTATTATCACGCTTGACAGACGCCTATACAATAAGGATTACATTATTGCCAAAGAGCAACCTCTTTCTATGCACTTTGTCGCAAGTAAAGCCTCAAGATTTGCGGGAATTAAGGGACTTTCCGTTAAAGATATAATTAACGAACCCTTTATTCTGACCGAATACGGTCAGGGGTACAGACGGGTTTTGGACAGAGAGCTTTCAAAAATGTCGCTTGAAATAACACCTATTCTCGAAATCGAACGAACCGATATTATTACCGCAATGCTTGCCGAAAACAATGCCGTCTCCTTTCTTCCGGATTTTGTTACCGAAGACTTAATTGAATTGGGAAACCTTTGCTATCTTGATGTAAAGGATATAAATGTTGATATTTGGAAGCAAATTATTTTCCACAAAAACAAATGGATTTCAAAAAGTATGAAAACATTTATTGACTATTTAATAGAGAAAGAATTTTAAGATATTATCATAAAAAGCAGGAGTCGGATAATTACTGTCCGATTCCTGTTTTTTACATTACTTAGAAAGCAGTCCGTCAATAAACTGCCTTGCAAGACGGGCAGATCTGCCCCCTCGCTCCAAAGCGAAGCGTTCTGCAAGCAAATCAAGCTCTTTAGGCTCAGTATCAATATTATTTTCCTTTGCCAAATGATGGACAATATGAAGAAAAGTATCCTTATTCGGCTTTGAAAATGTGATATGAATTCCGAAACGCTCCGACAAGGAAATAAGCTCCTGCATCGTATCGTTACGGTGAATTTCATCACCTTCACGGTCAGCGAAGCTTTCCTTTATTATGTGCCGGCGATTACTTGTGGCATAGATAACCACATTTTTCGATTTTGCCGTGACCGAGCCTTCAAGCACTGCTTTGAGTGCATTGAAATTATCGTCGTCCTTAAGGAATGAAAGGTCGTCGATAAACAGAACAAACTTAAGCGGATTGCCAGACAGCTCATCCAATATTTTAGGAATACTGCGAAGCTGATCTTTTCTGACTTCGATTATGCGAAGTCCCTCACTCCACAAAGCGTTACCGACAGCTTTTACCGTAGAGGATTTTCCTGTGCCGGCATCCCCCGTAAGCAAAATATTTGCGGCAGGCTTGCCGCTTAGCAAAGCCTTAGTGTTATCGATGATAATATTTCTTTCACGCTCATAATCCACAAGGTTTGACAGATCGGTTTTATCGGGGTGCAATACGGGAACGATACTCCCCTGTTCATCAACGCAAAACATACGGTGCTTGGCATAAATTCCGTAGCCGTATTTACCGATATTTTCCGCCCTGTGCAGATAAATATCTTTAAGGCATAAATGCGTTGTTGTAAATTCGGGCAAAAATCCCTTGTAATCAAGCAAACCGCAAAGATTTTCTTTGTCGAGCTCCGCAATTTCCTGCAAAATATCAAGTTCTGACTCAAGTGCCGCCGACATATAATCGGGAACGCTTTTCCCGACGCCTATTGTTTCTACATACACATTTTTGTTGTTGGAACAAAGTTCTTTGATATACTCGCCGAGATTTCCGCCGTTTGCGTGATAAAGAGCCGCCACAAACCCGGCATAAGCCGAGCATGTGGGATTATCAAGATAAGTACAAAGCGAGGAAATAACGGTATCACCGAGCAGTTCCCTGAATATACACAGTGTGTCAAGCTTTTTTCTTAACTCATTCATATCAGTTCAAAATTGCCCCCGACGCACCGCCTTAAACCAGCGCCGCATAGCGTTTTAAGTAACCCGACAGTTCTTTTTTCTTAGGAACAAAGTTTTTCATACGCTTTGCAAGGACCGACTCATCCACTTTAAGTTCAATGGTATTTTCCGGAATATTGATACTGATAATATCGCCGTCCTTTACAACGCCGATCATACCGCCCGACGCAGCCTCCGGCGTTATGTGACCGATACAGGCGCCGCGTGTAGCACCGCTGAAACGGCCGTCAGTAATTAGCGCAACGCTGTTACCGAGTCCCATTCCCATAATAGCAGAGGTAGGGTTAAGCATTTCCCGCATACCGGGACCGCCCTTAGGACCCTCGTAGCGAATAACCACAACATCACCTGCTGTTATTTTTCCGCCGTTTATTGCGGCTTGTGCTTCCTCCTCGGAATCGAAAACCTTTGCAGGTCCCTCATGCACAAGCATTTCGGGAAGAACCGCAGAGCGTTTTACCACACTGCCGTCAGGCGCCAAATTGCCTTTAAGCACCGCAATACCGCCCGTTTCGCTGTACGGATTATCAATAGGACGGATTACATCGGGATTAAGATTAACGCAGCCCGAAATATTTTCGCCTATTGTCTTACCGGTAACGGTCATACAATCGGTATTAAGCAGATTTTTCTTTGTCAGTTCATTCATCACGGCATAAACGCCGCCTGCCTCGTTCAGATCCTCCATATAGGTGCGTCCTGCGGGAGCAAGATGACAAAGATTCGGTGTTTTTGCGCTTATTTCATTTGCAATATCCAAATTAAGTTCAACTTCACATTCGTGAGCGATAGCAGGAAGATGGAGCATACTGTTTGTAGAACAACCGAGAGCCATATCAACAGTCAGTGCGTTCATAATCGCTTCTTTAGTCATAATGTCCCGTGGGCAGATATTTTTCCTTACAAGCTCCATAACCGCCATACCTGCGTGTTTGGCAAGCTCAATACGGGCAGAATAAACAGCAGGGATTGTTCCGTTTCCTTTCAGTCCCATGCCGAGCGCTTCGGTAAGGCAATTCATGGAGTTAGCGGTATACATACCGCTGCAGGAGCCGCAGGTCGGGCAGGTCTTACATTCATATTCCAAAAGCTTAGCGTCATCAATTTTGCCTGCATTGTATGAGCCTACTGCCTCAAACATACTGGAAAGGCTTGTTTTTTTGCCCTCCACCTTTCCTGCAAGCATAGGACCGCCGCTGACAAAAACGGTAGGAACATTGACTCTTGCCGCCGCCATTAAAAGTCCCGGTACATTTTTATCGCAGTTGGGTACCATAACAAGACCGTCAAAGCCGTGAGCCAAAGCCATAGCCTCGGTTGAGTCGGCAATCAGATCACGGGTGACAAGTGAATACTTCATTCCCGTATGTCCCATGGCAATACCGTCGCAAACAGCAATAGCAGGAAAAACAATCGGAGTGCCGCCTGCCATTGCTACACCGATTTTAACGGCATCGACAATCTTATCAATATTCATATGCCCCGGTACAATTTCGTTGTACGAGCTTACAATTCCGATAAGCGGTCTTTTTTGTTCTTCTTCTGTTAAACCCAAAGCGTGAAACAAACTGCGGTGCGGTGCATTTTGCACACCGTCAACTACATTTTCTTTTCGCATAGTGTTACCTCTCATTAGTTATTGATAAGCTTATCCTCATCGCTCCAGCTGTAAAGCTTGCGGATTTCCGCACCGACAACCTCGGACGGATGCTCGGCCGCCAATTTTCTCATAGCGTTGAAGTGAACCTGCGCACCGGCAGACGACATATCAAGGAGGAAGTCTTTTGCAAATGTTCCGTCCTGAATATTTTTGAGTATCTGCTTCATAGCCTTTTTGGTATCTTCTGTGATAATCTTAGGCCCTGTGATGTAGTCGCCGTATTCGGCGGTGTTTGAAATAGAATATCTCATACCCGAAAAACCGCTTTGGTAAATAAGGTCTACTATAAGCTTCATTTCATGGATACACTCGAAATAAGCATTTCTCGGATCGTATCCTGCCTCAACCAAGGTTTCATAACCTGCCTGCATCAAGGCGCAAACGCCGCCGCAAAGAACAGCCTGCTCGCCGAAGAGGTCGGTTTCGGTTTCTGTACGGAAGGTTGTTTCCAAAACGCCCGCACGTGCACCGCCGATACCGAGAGCATATGCAAGACCTATATCCCATGCGTCGCCGGTAGCGTCCTGTTCAACAGCAATAAGGCAAGGAACGCCTTTGCCTGCCTGATACTCACTGCGAACGGTATGACCGGGTCCTTTCGGAGCAATCATAATAACATTGACATTCTTCGGCGGCTTAATGCAGCCAAAGTGAATATTAAAGCCGTGAGCAAAAGCAAGCGTCTTGCCTTCGGTCAGATTCGGTTCGATAGACTCTTTGTAAAGTGCCGCCTGTTTTTCGTCATTTATAAGAATCATAATTATGTCGGCAGCTTTTGCAGCTTCAGCGCTTGTCATAACTTTAAGTCCCTGTGCCTCTGCCTTTGCCCAACTTTTAGAGCCTTCATAAAGACCGACAACAACATCAACGCCGCTGTCCTTCAAGTTCAAAGCGTGAGCGTGACCCTGAGAGCCGTAACCGATGACGGCGACCGTTTTACCGCTTAATTTCTGAAGATCGCAATCCTGTTGATAAAAAATTCTGTTAGCCATAGTTATTACCTCTTTCTGATTTAAAAATTTATAATTTGACGAATGGTTGTACTTCCTCTTTCAAGGGAAACACTTCCGGTTCGACAGATTTCAAGTATGGTAAAATCGTGCATCAAATTGATAAAGTCGTCTATTCTTCTGGTGGTGTCCGTCAATCTGAACATAATGTAATCCTTGGAATAATCCACCGTGATTGCACCGAATGCGTCTGCCGCACTGCATATATCATCACGGAATTTTGCATCGTTTTTCATTTTGATAAGCAACAGCTCACAGCTGACGGAATCATCGTCGCTCAGCTCCTTAATCGAACAAACATCGGGCAATTTATACAGTTGATTAATGAGCTGCTGTTTAGCCGTTTCCTCCCCGTCGAAAACAACGGTTATACGGGAAAGCGCACTTGTTTCCGTTTCACTTACGGTAAGAGCTCGGATATTAAACTGACGGCGTCTGAACATACTGGTAACACGGTTTAATACTCCGAAATGGTTGTTTACAAGTACCGCAACAGTGTATCTACTCACGGTTCCACCTCCAGTTTTGTAATAATATCATCTATACTGCCGCCCGGAGGAAGCATAGGAAGAACAAATTCGTCTTTATCAATCATACAATCGATAAGGTATGTTCCGTCGGCGTTAAAAGCACGGTCAAGAGCCGCATCCAGCTCTTCGGGAGTTGTTACGCTTTCACCGTCTGCGCCAAAGGCCTTAGCCAGAGCGGTAAAATCGGTTTTATGACCCAGCACGGTGTTAGAATAGTGTTTGTTATAGAACAAGGTCTGCCACTGACGCACCATTCCGAGCACGCCGTTATCCATAATGAGTATAACAATCGGAATATTATACCGTACCGCTGTTGCCATTTCATTAAGATTCATTCCGAAGCTTCCGTCGCCGGTCACAAGCACACTGCGTTCTTTTGTGCCAAATGCCGCCCCTATTGCGGCGCCGAAGCCGAATCCCATTGTGCCGAGTCCGCCGCTTGAGAGAAAACGACGGGGCGTTTTGAAATTCAGGCTTTGTGCCGACCACATCTGGTGCTGACCGACATCGGTACAAACGGCGGTGTTTTCGCCTAAATGCTTGTTTAATGTCAAGATTGCTCTGCGGGGGGTAAGTCCCTCACGGTTATCGAGATAATTATTTTCTTCCTCTCGGAAAGAATCAACCTTTGCCATCCAATCCGATTTTGTATCTTTTTTCAGCAATGGAATAAGCTTTTGCAATGTAAGCTTTACATCGCCCCTAAGACCGCAAACCGAATTGACTGTTTTGTTTAATTCGGAGCCGTCTATATCAATGTGGACAATCTTTGCACCGGTTGCAAATTTAGCACGGTTACCCGTAACACGGTCATTAAAGCGGACCCCGAGCGAGATAATAACATCTGCATTATGCATAGACATAGAAGACGCATAGTGCCCGTGCATTCCCTGCATACCCAAAAATCTCGGATTATCGGTAGGAACAGCGGAAATTCCCATTAAGGAACAACCGATAGGCGCATCTATCTTTTCGGCAAGGGCAAGAACCTCATCCTGCGCATCAGCTGTAATCACGCCGCCGCCCAAATATACAAACGGTCGCTTGGCAGAATTGATGATGCCGACAGCTTCCTTAATACGCACATCCTTTGCGGCAAAGGGCTCGTCCTTTTCTACCGGAGGCATAACCTCATATTCGCATTTTGCAATTTGCACATCCTTCGGCACATCAATAAGCACAGGTCCCGGTCTGCCGGATTTTGCAAGCTTAAAGGCTGCACGAATGGTATCCGCCAAATCGGCGGCATCACTGACAAAGTAATTGTGCTTTGTAATCGGCAAGGTAACACCCGTAATATCAATTTCCTGAAAGCTGTCCGTACCTATCTGAGTTGTCGGTACATTACCGCATATAGCTACAAGCGGTATAGAATCAAGATACGCAGTGGCAATACCTGTTACAAGGTTCGTAGCACCCGGTCCCGAAGTAGAGATTACAACGCCTACCTTACCGGTTGCTCTGGCATAGCCGTCTGCGGCATGTGCCGCTCCCTGCTCATGAGCGGTTAAAATATGATTAATTTCATTTTGGTATTTATACAGGCTGTCATATACATTAAGGATTTGTCCTCCCGGATAACCGAAAACGGTATCACAGCCTTGTTCGATTAATGTTTTTACTAAGATATCTGAACCTGAAAGAAGCACAGACTTTACCCCTTTCTTATATTTTCGATAATTAACGCACCGCACTGTTTACACCCTACCCGGGTCATTCCCTCGCTCATAATGTCGGCAGTGCGGTAGCCTGCGTCAAGGTAAGCGGAAACGGCGTTTTCAACGGCGTCTGCCTCATTCGGCATATCAAAGCTGAAACGGAGCATCATAGCCGCCGAAAGAATAGTACCTATCGGATTTGCAATATCTTTCCCTGCAATATCCGGAGCAGAACCGTGAATGGGTTCGTAAAGTCCGCGAGAGGAAGCGCCGAGACTTGAGGACGGAATCATACCGATAGAGCCTGTAATCATAGACGCCTCGTCCGAAAGAATATCGCCGAACATATTCTCGGTGACAATCACATCAAACTGTGCCGGATTTTTAACAATCTGCATAGCGCAGTTGTCAACAAGCATATCCGAAAGCTCCACATCGGGATATTCCTCTGCAAGCTTGTGCATAATCTTCTTCCAAAGTCGGCTTGAATCGAGAACATTGCTTTTTTCCACAGAGCAAAGCTTTTTATTCCGTTTTTGAGCCGTTTCGAAACCGATTCTCCCTATACGCTCAATTTCCGTTTCGTTATATTTAAGCACATCGGTAGCGGTATCGCCCTCGGTTTTATGTTCGCCGAAGTAAATTCCGCCGATCAGCTCTCTGACGATAATAAAATCAATGCCCTGTTCTACAATGGATTTTTTTAAAGGAGATGCGTCCGCAAGCTGAGGCCATATCTTCGCAGGGCGGTTGTTTGAATATACGCCCATTCCTGCACGAAGCCTGAGCAAGCCTTTTTCCGGCCGCATATTTCCGGGAACATCATTCCACTTATTGCCGCCGACCGCACCGAGAAGCACGCTGTCGGACTGCACACATTTTTTAAGCTCGCTTTCAGGCAACGGATCGCCGTATTTATCGATGGCGCATCCGCCCATATCAACATCGGTATAGTTGAAAGTATGTCCGTAAAGCTCGGCAACCTTATCGAGAACCTTAAGCGTTTCGTTTACAATTTCGGGTCCTATGCCGTCTCCTCGAATAACCGCAATGTTTTTAACCATTGTTTTCGCCTTCTTTCAAGGATTTCAGTAACCCTCCGCTTTTAATGATGTTTTGAATAAACGGAGGAAAAGGTTGTGATTTATAGATTTTTCCGGTTGTTATATCGGTAATAACCCCGGTATCAAAATTCACCTCAACCTCGTCATTTGCGTTTATTTCCTCCGCCGCTTGTTCACACTCTAAAATCGGAAGACCTATATTGATTGCGTTGCGATAAAAAATTCTCGCAAAGCTTTTTGCAATAACGCAGCCTGTACCGCAGGTTTTAATAACGAGCGGAGCGTGTTCTCGGGAAGAGCCGCAGCCGAAATTCCAACCGGCAACCATTATATCGCCTTTTTTTACATTTTTAACGAACTCGCTGTCTATATCCTCCATACAATGAAGGCTTAGCTCCTTTGCGTCGGGGGTATTAAGATAACGGGCAGGGATAATTACATCGGTATCCACATTATCGGGATATTTAAAGACTTTTCCTTGTGTGTTCATTTTTATACCCCCTTATATTCCGTAATATAACCTGTCAGCGCGCTTGCGGCGGCAGTATGCGGAGAAGCAAGATACACTTCACTGTCAACATGTCCCATACGGCCTACAAAGTTTCGGTTCGTAGTAGCAATACATTTTTCGCCTGCGGCAAGAATTCCCATATATCCGCCCAGGCATGGTCCGCAGGTTGGCGTTGAAACAACAGCGCCTGCGTCAATAAATGCAGTAACATAGCCTCGCTCTACACATTCACGGTATATTTGCATGGTGCCCGGTATAATGATTACCCGAATACCGTCAGCCACCTTTTTGCCTTTTAAAATGTTGTATGCCGCCTGCATATCTTCCATTCTGCCGTTAGTGCAAGAGCCAATCACAACCTGATCTACTTTAACGCTGTGTAAATCACTTGCAGGACGGGTGTTTTCGGGAAGATGCGGACAGGCAACGGTAGGAACAATTTTTGAAAGATCAATGTCTATAACCTTTTCATATTCGGCGTCGGGGTCTGCCTCAAAAACCGCGGCAGGTCTTTCGCTTCTGCCGTTAAGATAATTCAGCGTTACATCATCAACCGGGAAAATGCCGTTTTTAGCACCGGCTTCAATCGCCATATTGCAAATGCAAAGGCGGTCGTCCATAGAAAGGCCGTGCACACCGTCGCCTGTAAATTCCATACTTTTATAAAGAGCGCCGTCAACACCTATCATACCTATAACGGTAAGTATTACATCTTTTCCGCTGCAATTTGACGGCAAGCTTCCCGTCAGGTTAAATTTAATAGCCGACGGCACTTTGAACCAAGCCTTGCCGGTTGCCATTCCGGCCGCCATATCGGTAGAGCCTACACCGGTAGAAAATGCTCCGAGAGCGCCGTATGTGCAGGTATGAGAGTCAGCCCCGATAATGCAGTCACCTGCGGTAACTACGCCCTGCTCAGGCAGAAGTGCGTGTTCAATACCCATTTTACCGACATCGTAAAAGTGGCTTACACAGTGCGAACAGGCAAATTCTCTGCAAGTCTTGCTCTGCTCGGCGGCTTTAATGTCCTTATTGGGCACAAAGTGATCAAGCACAATAGCAATCCTGTCTTTATCAAAAACAGAGTCAAAGCCCGCCTTTTTAAATTCGTTTACCGCAACCGGTGTAGTAATATCGTTACCGAGTACAATGTCCAGCTTTGCAACAATAAGCTGTCCGGCTTCTACGCTTTCAAGTCCTGCGTGTGCGGCAAGTATTTTTTGCGTCATGGTCATTCCCATTACTTTGAATCTCCTTTGGTCATATTGGAAAATGCACTGAGAAGCGCCTTTGTACTTGCCGAAATAACATCGGTGTCAGTACCGGCACCCCAATACATCCTGCCGTCCGCTCTTTCAAGTCCTATGTAGGATGCGGCAACGCTTTGCGAGCCGTCGCCCTGCATACTGTGCTGAGTAAACACCTGCAAGGTATATTCTTCGCCGGTAAATTCGGAAAGCGCATTATTTACGGCGCTGAGTGTTCCGTTACCCTCAGCCTCAAGCTCGGTTTCTTCACCGTCTTTAAGGAAGGTAATATCAATTTTAACGGTTTCGTTTTCACGCTCAAAATCAAAATCGGAAACCTTAATTCCGCAATCAAGATTTAAGTAATTGGAGGTGAAAATATCTAAAATCTCATCAGGCTTCAGTTCCTTATGCTCGTGATCGGAAATTTCCTTACACATATAACTGAAGTGTTCACGCATTTTCGGCGGCAAATTGTAGCCGAAGGTCTGTTCAAGCAAATACCCGATACCGCCTTTACCGGATTGAGAGTTTACACGGATAACATCTGCGTCATAGGTTCTGTCTATATCCTTAGGATCAATCGGAATATAGGGAACGCTCCATTCATGCAGTTTATTTTTGGCTCTGTATTTCATACCCTTAGCAATAGCGTCCTGATGCGAGCCTGAGAAAGCGGCGAATACAAGCGCACCTGCGTAAGGCGTTCTTTCATATACATGCATACGGGTGCAACGCTCGTATATTTCGACAAGCTCATTCATATTTGAAAAGTCGAGCTTCGGATCAACACCGTGGGAATACATATTCATAGCCAATGTGATAATATCCACATTACCGGTGCGCTCACCGTTACCGAAAAGCGTTCCCTCTACACGGTCGGCGCCTGCAAGTAAAGCAAGCTCAGTATCGGCAACGCCTGTACCTCGGTCATTATGGGGATGAAGCGACAGTGTTACAAACTCACGGTATTTAAGATTTTCACTCATATATTCAACCTGGCTTGCGTATACATGCGGCATACTCATCTCTACCGTAACAGGCAGATTTATTATTACATTGTTTGTTTCACTCGGTTCCAATACATCAAGAACGGCATTGCATACTTCCAATGCATAATCAGGTTCGGTTCCCGTAAAGGACTCTGGAGAATACTCAAAACGGAAATTGCCTTCGTATTCGCCGGCTAACTTTTTAACAAGCTTTGCTCCGTCAACGGCAATCTTTTTGATTTCCTCTTTCGATTTTTTGAAAACCTGCTCACGCTGCGCTACACTTACGGAATTATAGAAGTGAATAATGGCGCTCGGTGCGCCTTTGCAGGCGTCAAAGGTTTTGCGGATAATATGCTCACGGCATTGAGTGAGCACCTGAACCGTTACATCAACGGGAATCATATTGTTATCAATCAGAGTGCGCAAAAATTCATATTCGGTTTCACTCGCCGCCGGAAATCCGACCTCAATCTCCTTAAAGCCCACCTTTAAAAGGGTTTGGTAATACTCCAGTTTTTCTTCAAGACTCATAGGAATTACGAGACTTTGATTGCCGTCCCGCATATCGACACTGCACCATACCGGCGGTTTTTCAACATGGTCCTTTTCAACCCATTTATTATACTTTTTATCAACCGGGAAATACCCGATTCGGTATTTACTTGCGTCCATCATAACATTTACTCCCTTTCAGCCACTACTTCTACCTCAACCAGAGCGCCTTTGGGTAGGTCTTTCACCGCCACACAGCTTCTTGCCGGTTTTTCGGTAAAATACTGTGCATATACATCGTTAAATGCGGCAAAATCCGCCATATTTGCAAGGAAGCACACCGTCTTTACGGCAGTTTTCAGTGATCCGCCTGCGGCAGATACTACTGCCTCTAAATTTTTACAAACACGGTGTGCCTGTTCTGTGATGTTTTCGCCCTCTAACACTCCCGTTTCAGGGTTGAGCGGAATTTGTCCGGAGGTAAATATGAGATTTCCCACAACCACTGCCTGTGAATAAGGTCCTATTGCCGCCGGTGCTTTATTTGTTTCAACTTTCCTGCTCATAATTTTATCTCCTTTATACTAATTTGAATCCTTCATCACGCAATGTTTTCGTGATGAGGTTGACATGTGCAAAATCTCTTGTTTCCATTTCAATACGGAGGAAACAGCCGTTTACACTTTCGGTATTACCTTTTTCATAATGAACACCGGTGACATTACCGCCGCAGTCGGCAATGATGCGTGATATATCTTTCAGCTGTCCCGGTTTATCCATAAGCTCAATAAGCAGGCTTGAAGAACGGCCCGAATTAAGAAGTCCCCTGTCAATAACACGGGAAAGGCTTGTAACATCTATATTACCGCCCGATACTACCGCCACAACTCTTTTGCCCTTAAGGTCGAATTTGCCTGCCATAACTGCCGCAACGGCGGTGGCACCTGCGCCTTCGGCTATCATCTTCTGTTTTTCGATAAGTGCAAGGATCGCACCCGAAACCTCATCGTCGGTAACAAGAGCAATCTCATCCACATATTCGCTTACATATCTGAAAGTGTTCTCGCCCGGCTGTTTAACCGCAATACCGTCTGCAATAGTGGAGACGGAAGGCAAACATTCAATTTCACCGTCTTTTACCGAGTTATACATACTCGGCGCACCCATAACCTGTACGCCGTATACTTTTATTGAGGGTCTTATTTGCTTAGCGGTAAAGGCTATACCGGAAATAAGTCCGCCGCCGCCTATCGGTACTACAATAGCGTCAATATTGTCAAGGTCATTTAGTATTTCAAGAGCGATAGTACCTTGACCTGCAATGACATTTTCGTCATCAAAAGGATGTACGAATGTATAACCCTCGCTTTCTTTCAGTTCAAGTGCTTTTTGGTAAGCGTCGTCATAACAGCCTTCCACAAGGCATACC
>JAFOYI010000038.1 GCA_017391425.1 Clostridia bacterium
ATTAACACCCACTCTTGTAAACACATTGATAAAGCGGATAGATGTTCATAACAGTACGAAAGATGAACACGGCCACAAGCATGTTCCAATCGATATTTACTTCACTGCAGTCGGAATTATCAATATTCCTACCGAAGAAGAACTAATTTTGGCGATGGAAGAAATGCGTGATAAACCGCTAAAATCCGCTTGAATAAAGGAAAAAGGCATAGCCCGTGTGGGCTATGCCATATCCTGCGCAAGAACTGTCCTTTAGGGTACGACCCTAATTATGAAAAGTTTTTTCAAAATCTGAAAAAGAGCTAAGCGATTGCGATTATCTTGTCGGAAATCTTGAACGATAGCCGGGAAGAAACTTGAATATACTAAAGAACAATATATTGTAAGGTGATAATTATGAAAAATTATATTACAGAATCCGAAAAACAAACAAAAATCGGCGGTAAATATGATGTTATCGTAGCAGGTTCGGGTCCGTCCGGCTTTGCGGCTGCTGTATCGGCTGCAAGAAACGGAGCAAAAACCCTTATAATCGAAGCTCAGTCAAGTATCGGCGGTATATCTACAAGCGGACTTATGAGCCATTTCACAGGAAGAGTTGAAAGCAAGCTTTACAGCGAAATTCTTGACCGCGCGCACGCAAAAAACTATTTCGACTGTGCGGATAAAACTAAAATCGATCCGGAGCTTTTAAAAATCACTTACCTTGAAATGCTCCGTGAGGCAGGCGTTGAAATCCTGTTTTACACACTCGTATGCGGAGTTATTAAAGAAGGAAACCGTGTTAAAGGCGTAATAACCGAAAGCAAAAGCGGAAGAACAGCTTTCCTTGCTGACGCAGTTATAGACGGCACCGGTGACGGTGATGTAGCGTATTTTTCAGGTGCGGAATACTTTTTAGGCAGAGAAAACGACGCAAAGATGCAGCCTGCAACGCTTATGTTTAAGGTTGGCGGAGTAGATATGACAAGAGCTCCCCTGCCGCCGTCTTTTGAAACCAAGGTAGAAACCGCAAAGGGTGAGCTTCAGGCTCTTGCAAAAAAAATACTTCCTTTCCCTGCCGGCCATGTATTACTTTATTCCTCTCCTATTCCGGGAATTGTCACATGCAATATGACTAATTGCATTGATGTGGACGGTACTAAAGCAGAAGATCTTACCCGTGCCGAGGTTGTATGCCGTATGCAGATGGAGCCGATTGTTAATTTCCTGCGAGAATATGTAGGTGGCTTTGAAAACTGCTATATAGTAAGCGCCGCTTCACTTATAGGTGTCCGTGAAACACGCCATTTCATAGGCTTAGAGCAAATCACGGAAAAGGACATAATCGAGGCAAGGCAGTTTGACGATCAAGTTGTACACGGCGCATGGTTTAACTTTGATGTTCACAATATGTCGGGAGCAAGTCTTGACGAAACAGGCGTACAAAAGAACTTTAAGCAGCAAAACGGTTATACAATCCCCTACGGTTGTATGGTTCCCGAAAAAATTGACGGATTGCTTTTCACCGGAAGAAATATTTCCGGAACACATATGGCACATTCAAGCTTCAGAGCAATGCCTGTTTGCGTTGGCATAGGCAAGGCCTGCGGTGCGGCTGCTGCCATTGCGGTTAAAAAGAATATAAACTTAAGAGATGTAACGCCGGAGGAAATACGGAACTTGATTTTTTAATTAAGAACCGATTTGTCATGGCAAAACCAAACTGAAAAAATCCGAGACTCACATTTAAAGTGAATCTCGGATTTTTTACTGTCTTATTAATTTTAACTGTTTTGTTTGAAAAGCTTTTTATAATCCGTCGGGTCATATGTTTGCAGGAATATCTCCCACTGTTCGTCGGTAATACCGTCCGATTCGATACCGACCGTAACATTATAAAGCTTATAAAGGTTTTCGGTGACCTTTTTATACTGCTTTTCGGTTTTTAATTTAGCCCTTAACGCTATTACCGACATAACGATCATAATTACAACCAAAACTGCAAGCGGAATAAGGTGCCGCCAATAAAACGATGGCTTAAAGCCCATAAATCCGAGTGAATCCTTCATGGCGGTGCCAAAAAGCGGAATTAAAAGTATTTCGGCAATAACGCTTATGATTCCTGCGGTGAGTTTAAACTTAAAAAAGCTTAAAATATATCCTGCAATCATAACAGCAGTGCAAACGCAAACCGATATAAGCAGATTTTTAATCGGCGCAAAATTATCGGTTCCGTACCGCACCAAAAACATACCCGCTATAAACATAAGATTTATTCCCACAGAGTAAATAAAAAAGACGGTGTAAATAATACGCAAAGCCAAATAAAGCTTTCCGTCGGTCTTAGCGTAATGTATTCCGTTTTTTTCTTCAACCGCTCTTACCCTTGTAAGAACGCTTTCGTACATTTTCATAGCTTTTCTCCTTAATATGTATGTAAACATTATATCGCTTATTTATTAACTTGACAAGTACTTTTTTCAGGTATTATAATACCTACGGTGATGAATTTTATGGCAAAGCTTAATATTGTAATGGTAGAGCCGGAAATACCGCAAAATACCGGTAATGTTGCAAGAACCTGTGCGGCAACGGGTGCAAGACTTCATCTTGTAGGTCCTATGGGATTTAAAATCGACGATAAAAAGCTTAAACGGGCAGGTCTTGATTATTGGCAATACCTTGATATTACTTATTATGACAGCCTTGAAGACTTTTTTAAGCAAAATACGGGCAACTTTTTTTATTTTACAACCAAAGGCAGACAAACACATACAGAGGTCGCCTACCCTGATAACTGTTATCTGCTTTTCGGAAAAGAAACAAAAGGTCTGCCGGAGGAGCTTTTAATTAAAAATCCCGAGCGCTGTGTGCGTATACCGATGCTCGGTGAAATACGAAGTCTTAATCTTTCCAATTCGGTAGCTATTGCGGTTTACGAGGCTTTAAGGCAATGGAATTACCCTGCTTTGCAAAATTTCGGGCAGCTTCATAATTATAAATGGGAGGATATAAGCTGAAATCCACGCCCTTTTTTAAAATAAATATTGAAAATTCAGAAATATGTGGTAAAATAGACTTGTAAATTTTTTAACAATGTTTGAAAGGATGTTTTTAATGAACGCTCTTAACAAAAAAACCGTTGACGATATTAATGTCAAGGGAAAAAAAGTTCTCGTTCGCTGCGACTTCAATGTGCCGCTTAAAAACGGCGTCATTACCGATGAAAACCGTATCGTAGCAGCTCTTCCGACAATCAAAAAGCTGATTGCGGACGGAGGCAGAGTTATTCTCTGCTCACACCTCGGCAAACCGAAGGGTGAACCCAAGCCTGAGCTTTCTTTGGCTCCTGTCGCCAAGCGTCTTTCCGAGCTTCTCGGTAAAGAGGTTGTTTTTGCCGCTGACGATAATGTTGTAGGCGAAAATGCAAAGGCAGCAGTTAATGCAATGAACGACGGCGATGTTGTTCTTCTCCAGAACACCCGTTACCGTGCCGAAGAAACAAAGAACGGCGAGGAATTTTCAAAGGAATTAGGCTCGCTTGCCGATATTTTTGTTAACGATGCGTTTGGCACCGCACACAGAGCGCACTGCTCTACCGTTGGCGTTGTTTCCTATGTTAAAGAGGCTGTTGCCGGCTATCTTATCGGCAAAGAGCTTAAATATCTCGGAAATGCCGTTGAAAATCCGGTTCGTCCTTTCGTTACCATATTGGGCGGCGCTAAGGTTGCGGATAAGCTTTCCGTAATTGAAAACCTGCTTAATAAGGCTGATACACTTATTATCGGCGGCGGTATGGCTTACACATTTTTAGCCGCTAAGGGTTACAGCGTAGGCGATTCCCTGCTTGATAAGGAAAAAATCGATTACTGTGCGAATATGCTTAAAAAAGCCGAGGAAAAAGGCGTTAAAATCCTTCTCCCGATTGACTGCACAATCGCAAAAAGCTTCCCTGACCCGATTGACGCTGAGATTGATGTTGAGGTTGTTGACGCTGACAAGATTCCGGACGGTTTCCAGGGACTTGATATAGGACCCAAGACAGCCGAGCTTTTCGCAAACGAAGTTAAAAATGCTAAAACAGTTGTTTGGAACGGACCTATGGGCGTATTTGAAAACCCGACTCTTGCAGCCGGCACTATTGCAGTTGCAAAGAGCCTTGCCGAGACCGACGCTGTTACCATTATCGGCGGCGGCGACTCCGCAGCTGCTGTTAACACTTTAGGCTACGGCGATAAGATGACTCATATTTCAACCGGCGGCGGCGCTTCCCTTGAGTTCCTTGAGGGTAAGGAGCTTCCCGGTATCGCAGCACTTAACGATAAATAATTTTTATAATTTAAGGCTTGCCGCGGCAAGCCTTAAGTGATGTAAAGGAGTTTTTTAAAATGAATAAAGCTAAAAGAGCCGCTATAATTGCCGGCAACTGGAAAATGAACAAAACACCGTCTGAAACTACCGCACTTATCAATGAGATGAAGCCGCTTGTAGCAGATGCAGACTGCAAGGTTGTACTTTGCGTGCCTTTTGTTGATATTGCCGCCGCAGTTGATGCCGCTAAGGGTTCTAACATTGAAATCGGCGCCGAAAATGTACATTTTAAGGAAAGCGGAGCTTACACGGGCGAAATTTCGGCAAAAATGCTTGTTGAAAGCGGCGTAAAATATGTTGTTGTAGGTCACAGCGAAAGAAGACAGTATTTCGGCGAGACCGACCAGACCGTTAACCTCCGTACACTTGCTGCCGTAAATGCCGGTCTTACCGCTATTGTATGCGTTGGTGAAACCCTTGAACAGCGTGAACTCGGTTATACCGAAACCCTGCTTAAGTATCAGACAAAGATGGCTCTTACAAATATAACAAAGGAACAGCTTAAAAATATAGTAATCGCTTACGAGCCGGTTTGGGCTATCGGAACAGGCGTTACCGCAACTGCAGAGCAGGCTGATGAAGGCAACGGTTATGTCCGTGCGGCTATTGCCGAAGCCTACGGCGAAGATGTTGCCGAAACCGTAACTATTCAGTACGGCGGTTCTATGAATGCCAAAAACTGTGACGAGCTTGTAGCAAAGGTAAATGTTGACGGCGGTCTTATCGGCGGCGCTTCACTTAAGGCAGAGGATTTCTCTGTAATTGTTAAAGCTGCAAGCAAATAATTTTCAACAGGAGTAATACCAATGAAAAAACCCATAGTTTTAACTATAATGGACGGCTTCGGCATTAACCCCGAAGCAAAGGGCAACGCTATAAAAGCCGCAAATACTCCCCGTCTTGACAGAATTTTCTCCGAATGCCCCACAACAAAAATCGGTGCTTCGGGTATGGATGTAGGTCTTCCGGAGGGACAGATGGGAAACAGCGAGGTTGGTCACACCAATATCGGTGCGGGCAGAATTGTTTATCAGGAGCTTACCCGTATAACCAAATCTATAAAAGACGGCGACTTCTTTACCAATAAGGCTTTTTCAGACGCTGTGGAAAACTGTAAAAAGAACAACAGCGCACTTCACCTTATGGGACTTTTATCGGACGGCGGCGTTCACAGCCATATCGAGCATCTTTACGGACTTTTAGAGCTCGCAAAGAAAAACGGTCTTACAAAGGTTTATGTTCACGCTTTGCTTGACGGAAGAGATGTTCCCCCTGCAAGCGCTGCAGATTATATAGACACTTTAAACGCTAAATTAAAAGAAATAGGCGTTGGCAAGCTTGCAACCGTAATGGGCAGATTTTACGGAATGGACAGAGATAACCGCTGGGAAAGAGTCGGCAAGGCTTATGCCGCACTTGTTTACGGCGAGGGTGTTCAGACCGACGACGCAGCTGCGGCTGTTCGCAAATCATACACTGAAATTGATGAAGAAGGCAAACACATCACCGATGAATTTGTGCTTCCCACAGTTGTAAACGGGACAGTGCGAATTAAAACCGGCGACAGCGTTATATTCTTTAACTTCCGTCCCGACAGAGCAAGAGAAATCACCCGTACCTTTGTTGACGACGATTTTAACGGCTTTGAACGCAAGGGCGGCAGACAAAAAGTATTTTATGTTTGTATGACGCAGTATGACGCTTCGATGCCGAATGTTGAGGTTGCGTTTAAGCCTGAAGAGCTTACCAACACCTTAGGCGAATTTTTGGCAAATAACGGTATGACACAGCTCCGTATTGCCGAGACCGAGAAATATGCCCATGTAACATTCTTCTTTAACGGCGGCAGAGAGGTTAAGTTTGACGGTGAGGATAGAATACTTGTCTCCTCACCCAAGGTTGCAACCTATGATTTACAGCCGGAAATGAGCGCCGTTGAGGTTTGCGATAAGGTTTGTGAAGCTATTGAATCCGGCAAATACGATGTTGTAATTCTTAACTTTGCCAACTGCGATATGGTCGGTCACACCGGCGTATTTGATGCGGCGGTGAAAGCCGTTGAAACTGTTGATACCTGCGTAGGCAGAGTTGAAGACAGTACGCTTAAAATGGGCGGTGTAATGCTGCTTACAGCCGACCACGGCAATGCAGATAAAATGCTTGCGGAGGACGGAACACCGTTTACCGCACATACAACAAACCTTGTTCCCTTCTCAGTCATAGGAAAAGACTGTGAGCTTCGTGACGGCGGCAGGCTTTGTGATATTTCACCGACTATTATAAAGCTTTTGGGACTTACACAGCCCGATGAAATGACAGGCGTTTCAATTATAAAGTGATACTTCTATAATTATGACAAAACAAAAACGGACTTTACGACATACAGCGTAAA
>JAFOYI010000039.1 GCA_017391425.1 Clostridia bacterium
ACAGTATTGAGGACGCATTAAGCGAGAAAATTCTTGACAAAACGGTTAAAAACGGCGATACGGTATATTGCGACTTTAAAGACGGCAAATTTGACTTTTCGGTAAAGTGATTTAAACTGTAAAGGCGGCGAAAGCCGCCTTTTTTCAAAAAATATGTTAAAAAAAGGTTACAAACCGCTTAAAAGGTTGACATTGCACCGCTTTTTTTGATAAAATGATATGAATAATTTATGTTTGGAAGTGTAAATTCATATGGTCAGTAGTATGACCGGCTTCGGACGGGCTAAGATATCCGATAACGGACTTGATATCACGCTTGAAATCAAATCCGTAAATCACAGGTATTTTGAATTTACTTCACGCTTGCCAAAGGGTTTCGGCTTTCTTGAAGAAAAGCTTAAAAGCTTTTGTATGCAGAATACAGCGAGGGGTAAGGTAGAGGTTTCGGTGCTTATTGACGATTCGGGAATCGGCAGTACCAAAGTGTCGGTAAATGAAGATTATGCCGTCGCTTTAACCGAGGCTGTAAAGTCTGCGTCACGCAAATACGGCATTAAAAACGATGTTAAAATGTCTTCGCTTATTCTTTTGCCTGACTTTTTAACCGTAAAGAAACGCACACTGTCGGATGAGGCGGTGACGGCGGCTGTTTTAAAAGCGGCAGATGAGGCTATGAAAAGCTTTATCCTTATGCGTGCCACAGAAGGCGAAAAGCTTAAAGAGGACGTTATGTCACGGACAAAAGCAATCCTCGGCAGTGTTGAATTTATCGAGAAACGCTCGCCGGAAACGGTGAAAAATTACCGTGAACGCCTCGAAAAGAAAATAAAGGAGCTTTTGGAGGATAAGAGTGTAGACGAACAGCGTCTGCTTACCGAGACCGCAATATTTGCGGATAAGGTTGCGGTGGCAGAGGAAACCGTAAGGCTCAGAAGTCACATATCTCAGCTTACCGATTTACTTAACGGGGGCGGTGCAGTAGGCAGAAAGCTTGATTTTATTGTTCAGGAAATGAACCGTGAAACAAATACAATCGGCTCAAAGGCTCAGGATGTGGAAATCACCCGCGCCGTTGTTGATATGAAATCGGAAATCGAAAAAATAAGGGAACAGATACAGAATATCGAATAATTTTTTGGAAAGAGTGATTTTTTTGAAGCTGGTTAATATCGGTTTCGGCAATATGGTTTCAGCTAACCGTATGATAGCCATTGTAAGCCCCGAATCTGCGCCGATAAAACGCATTATTCAGGACGCTAAGGAGAGAGGCACGCTTATAGATGCGACTCACGGCAGACGGACAAGGGCGGTAATTATTACGGACAGCGACCATATTATTCTTACATATCTCCAGTCAGAAACGGTGGCAAACCGTATGAGCGAGGACGAGGATGTAATTGATGATGAGGAGGAAGAGGATGAATAAGGGCGGCGTTTTTATTATATCGGGTCCGTCAGGCTCGGGAAAAGATACGGTTTTAGCCGAATTGTTCAGGAATAAGCCGGATTTAAAATTCTCTATTTCTTCAATAACGAGGAATATGCGTCCCGGTGAGCGTGAGGGCGAAAAATATCATTTTATTTCAAGAGAAGAATTCGAAGAAATGATTGAAAACGACCGACTTCTCGAGCATAACGAATTTGTGGGGAATTACTACGGAACTCCGAGAGAACCTGTGGAAGCCGCAATAGAAAAAGGCTATGATATTGTAATCGAGGTCGATGTAAACGGTGCGGCGCAGATAAGAAGCAAACTGCCTGAGGCGGTCAGCATATTTATAATGCCGCCATCGTTTTCAGAGCTTAAAAGACGGCTTGTAGGCAGGGGTACCGATTCTGCCGAGGCTATTGAAAAACGCCTTAACAGCGCATTGAACGAAATCAGGCGTGCGGTTGAATATGATTATATTGTTGTGAACGATAATATTACGGCGGCAGCCGATGATATAATGTCTGTAATTTCAAGCAGTAGGTTAAAAACCGACAGACAGACGAAAATAATTAATGAGGTGCTTAAAGAATGTTAAATCCAAATATCGGAAAGCTTATTAAGAATTATCCTAACAGATACCGTCTTGTTATTGATGTTGCTCACACAGCAAGACAGATTGCAAAAGAAATGGAAGAAAACGGTGAAACTTCTACCGAAAAGCCGGTAAGCATAGCAATCGATAAATTGGCTGCGGAGACAGACGCAAAGAATTAAGACTTTTAACGGAGGGATAGGGTATGACCGGTCTTACGGCCTTGATTGCGCTTGACGGCGCAACACTTGCCTATGATAAGCTGTATACCTATGTTATACCTCCGGTTCTTCAGTCTGCGGCTTTGCCGGGCTGTCGTGTTACGGTGCCGTTCGGCGGCGGAAACATAAAAAAACAGGGTATGATATTCCGCACCGAAAATGCGGAGCTTAAAGGTCTTAAGCCTATTCTTTCGGTTACGGATAATAAGCCTGTTTTAAACGGCGAAATGCTTAAACTGTGCGAATATATGCATGAATACTGCTTCTGCACGTATTTTGATGCGGTTCATGCGGTTTTGCCGGCAGGACTGAATTACAAATTAGTTAATTATTACTCGGCAAATCCCGATTTTGCTGTTTTGCAGCTTTTAAACGATGATGAAAGCAGTGTTTATTCTTATTTGACCGAAAACGGCGAAAAGGATGAGAACACAATCATAAAACAGCTCGGAGTAACCGAAGAACTGCTCTGCGGTATGTGCGAAAAGCAGGCGCTCGTAAAAAACAGGGATGCAAAACGCAGAATGAAGGACGCTGCCGAAAAATGGGTAAGGTCAAGCTATCTTCCTGACGAGCTCGAAGGAGTTAAGCTTACACCGAGACAGCGTGAAATTGCCCGTTTTGTTTCGGACGCCGGCAGTATCAGTGTAAAAGAGCTTATGTATTATACCGGCGTTACAGCCGGAGTAATAGAAAGGCTGATTAATAACGGTGTATTTATAAGCTTTACACGGCAGGCTTACAGGACAAAGACCGACTCTCCGCCTGATTATCCGAGAAAAGAAATAACTCTTACGGACGAGCAGGAAAAAGCTTATAACGGGCTTTTAGGCGAATATAACAAATCCGGCGGCAGTGTTTCATTGCTTTACGGCATTACAGGCTCCGGTAAAACACAGGTTTTTTTAAAGCTTGTCGATAAAGTCTCGGCAGACGGACTCGGTGTTATCGTGATGGTTCCGGAAATCGCACTTACTCCGCAAATGCTCGAAATTTTCAAGTCCCGTTACGGCAGCAGTGTTGCAGTTTTTCACAGCGCAATGTCTATGGGAAAAAGAATGGACGAATGGCAGAGGGTTAAAAACGGAAAAGCCAAAATTGCCGTTGGAACAAGAAGCGCCGTTTTTGCACCGTTTTCCAAGCTCGGACTTATCATTATGGACGAGGAGCATGAGCATACCTATAAATCGGAGCAATCGCCCCGTTTCCACGCAAGGGATATAGCTAAATTCCGAACTGCTTATCACGGCGGACTGTTGTGTCTTTCCTCGGCTACACCGTCGGTTGAAAGCTATACGGCGGCACTTTCGGGAAAGTATTCGCTTTTTCGTTTAACTAAGCGTTACGGCAAAGCGGTTCTGCCTTGTGTTGAAACAGTCGATATGAAAAAGGAGATATTAAGCGGAAATCCGCTTGATATAAGCCGTAGGCTTAACGATGCGATAAACCGTGCGCTTAAAGATAAAAAACAGGTTATACTTTTGCTTAACAGGCGTGGGCATAACACTTACATATCGTGTCCTGACTGCGGGAGTGTGCTTTCGTGTCCTAATTGCAGCATTTCGCTTACATATCATTCGGCTAATAACAGAATGATGTGTCACTACTGCGGATACTCGGTACCGGCAAACGGTAAATGTCCCGATTGCGGCGGCGAGCACCTGAAATTTCTGGGTTCAGGAACGCAAAAGGTTGAGGACGAGCTGTCTTCACTGTTCCCGAATGCCCGTATTCTGCGGCTTGATGCCGACAGCACCCTTGCGAGGGACTCGTATTCAAGAAAGCTCGAAGCATTCGGAAGGGGCGAATATGACATTTTGCTCGGAACACAGATGGTTGCTAAGGGCCTTGATTTTCCGAATGTTACGCTTGTCGGGGTTTTGGGAGCGGACAGTGCTACTTACAGCGCCGATTTCAGAGGCTTTGAACGCACCTTTTCATTGCTTACGCAGGTTATCGGCAGGGCAGGCAGGGGCGACAGTGCCGGCACGGCTGTAATTCAGTCGCTTAATCCGGACAGCGAGCTTATATCGCTTGCCGCAAAGCAGGATTACGACGGATTTTATAAGGACGAGATAATGACCCGTAAGCTTATGATTTATCCGCCGTACTGTGATATGTGCGTTGTCAGCGTGCGTTCGGTCAGCCGAAGCTCTGCGCTTGAGGCAATAAATAAAATCTTTTCAAATATTAAAAAACTTACCGAGAACGGTTACGGTGATGTTAAAATGATTATTTTAGGTCCTGCCGCCTCGGCAGTTCCCAAAGTAAATAACAAATACCGTTTCAGGATGATTATAAAATGCCGAAACAGTAAAAAATTCAGGGAAATGCTTAAAAAAGCACTGGAAATTAAACAAAAGAACGATGTAACGGCGGCGGTTGATATAAACCCCGAAACCGTACTTTAGTGAGGTATAATAGATGGCAATAAGGAATATCGTTAAAATAGGTGATGATATATTAAGAAAGGTCTGCCGCACACAGCTTACATTTGACGATAGGCTGGCACTCATACTTGACGATATGGCAGATACTATGTACAAGGCGGAGGGTGTAGGTCTTGCGGCTCCGCAGATAGGCATTTTACGCCGTTACTGCATTGTTGATGTGGGCGACGGTATAATTGAGCTTGTAAACCCCGTGATTGAAAATCAAAGCGGTAGTCAGTCTGGCGAGGAAGGCTGTCTATCCATTCCGGGAAGATACGAGGAGGTCGAAAGACCTATGAAGGTTACCGTAAGAGCGCAGGACAGAAACGGTAAAAACTTTAAAATAAAGGCCGAGGGCTTTAAGGCGAGAGCGCTTTGTCATGAAATAGACCATCTTGACGGTATACTTTATATTGACAAAATTAAGAAAGAGTCATAATTTATGAAAATTGTTTTTATGGGAACGCCCGATTATTCGGTAAAAACGCTTGAAGCACTTATTGCGGCAAAGCATAATATCGTCGGCGTATTTGCACAGCCGGATAAGCCTGTCGGCAGAAAGCATATTCTGACAGCTCCGCCCGTTAAGGTGTGCGCCGAAAATCACGGAATACCTGTTTATCAACCGAATACGCTCAAGAACGGCGAGGCGGCGGAAATTATAAAAAATCTGTCTCCCGATATTATAGTGGTGGTGGCATACGGTAAAATTTTGCCGCAGGAAATACTTGATATACCGAAATACGGCTGTATTAACGGTCATGCCTCGCTCTTACCCCGTTACAGGGGTGCGTCGCCGATACAGTGGTGCATAGTGTGCGGCGAAAAAAAGACCGGCGTTACCGTAATGCAAATGGACAGCGGTATGGATACGGGCGATATTTTAGAAACTGCGGAAACTGAAATCGGTGATGAGGAAACCGCTGAGGAGCTTTTTGAAAGACTTTCCGTTATCAGCGCAAAGCTTACCGTTAAAACGGTTGAAGATATAGAAAACGGAACGGCAGTTTCGAAAAAGCAAAATGAAGATGAAGCAACCTACGCTCCCATAATTAAAAAGGAAATGGCATTTATTGATTTTAAAAATATGACTGCCGCTCAAATTCATAATGCCGTAAGAGGTTATTACTCGTGGCCCTGCGCATATTTCTTTTTGGATAATAAGCGTGTAAAAATCATTAAGGCACGGACCGCCGGAATGTCCGATAAAAATGCCGGAATTGTTGTAAAAAGCGATAATGAGCTTGTGATTTCGTGTAAGGACGGCAGTCTTATCAGTCTTACGGAAATACAGCCTGAGGGTTCAAAGCCGATGAGTGCAAAACAAATGCTATGCGGCAGACCAATTGCGGCAGGAACGGTAATAGGTGAATAATGGCTAACGCAAGAAAGCTTGCCGCTATGGCACTTACTCGGGTTGAGGCAGACGGCAGCTATTCAAATATAGTTCTTGACGGGATACTTAAAAAATCCGACGCATCAGGCGAAGATAAGGCGCTTGCATCTGCCGTTTTTTACGGTGTGCTTGACAGAAAAATCACGATAGATTGGCTGCTAAAAAAGCATATTAAAACTCCGCTTAAAAAAGTAGCGCCTTATACGCTGTCGGTTTTACGCTCTGCAGTTTATCAAATTGCTTTTATGGAAAAGATACCGGACAGCGCCGCCGTTAACGAGGCAGTAAAGCTTGTAAAGTCGTCCAAAGAAAGCCGTAACGCAGGATTTGTAAATGCGGTTTTACGGAATGTTTTAAGAAACGGCACCGAATTGCCGGACGGAAATGATGTTAAATCACTTTCGGTTTGGTATTCCTGCCCCGAATGGATAATTTCTTCATTTACTGCGGATTACGGCACGGAAAATACTGTAAGCTTGCTTAAAGAAAGCCTTTCGGTACCGCCTGTTACGGTAAGGGTTAATACCGTTAAAACAAATACGGAATCACTTATTTGCGAATTGAAAAAGGTTGGAGTTTCCGTTAAAAAAACAGATACGGAAAATGCACTGCAATTTGTTAAAGGAACTGATATTTCAAGTCTTACGGCTTATAAACAAGGCCTTTTCCATGTGCAGGATTTAGCCTCGCAAACGGCGGCGGCGGTGCTTTCGCCGAAAAAAGGCAGCCGTGTGCTTGATATGTGCGCCGCTCCCGGCGGTAAAAGCTTTACAATGGCGGAAATAATGGAAAACAGCGGTGAAATAATCGCCTGCGATTTATACGAACAAAGAACCGAGCTGATTAAAAAAGGTGCTGTGCGTTTAGGACTTGACTCAATCAAAACACAGTGTCTTGACGCATCGGTGTTTGATGAAAAACTCGGAAAATTCGATTATATTCTTTGTGATGTGCCGTGCTCGGGACTCGGCGTTTTAAGAAGAAAGCCGGATATAAAATACAGAAAACCCGAAGATCTTAATGAGCTTTGCAAATTACAGAAAAAAATACTTAAAAATGCACTTTACTATCTTAAATCCGGCGGAAAGCTTTTGTATTCTACCTGTACGCTTAGAGCGGAAGAAAATGAAAAACTTGTAAATTCCGTAATTATGGAGTATAATGGGCTCAGTAAAGCGTATGAACACACCTATATGCCGCATATTGATAAAACGGACGGGTTTTATTGCGCATTGCTTGTCAAGGAGGAAACCGCAGCGATTGAGTAAGACAGACATAAAATCCATGTACCCCTGCGAGCTTGAAGAAATGCTTATATCAATGGGTGAGCCGAAATTTCGTGCAAAGCAAATTTTCAAGTGGCTTCATTCCGGCGTTTCTGATTTTTTGGAAATGACAAATATACCGAAAAGCCTTGCAGGAAAACTCGGAGAAAGCTGCTATATTGCAGGTGTTAAAATTGTAAAGCGTTTTGCCTCAAGGCTTGATGAGACGGTAAAATATGTTTATGAGCTTTTCGACGGCGAATATATCGAATCGGTGCTTATGAAATATGAGCACGGCTACACGGTTTGTATTTCAACACAGGTCGGGTGCAGAATGGGATGCAGCTTTTGCGCTTCGGGCATTAACGGACTTACAAGAAGTCTCACAGCATCCGAAATGCTGGCTCAGATAACCGCCGCACAGCTTGATAACGGGATAAGAGTTTCCAATGTTGTTATGATGGGAATGGGCGAGCCGCTTGATAACTTTGATAACTCCGTAAGGTTTTTAAAGCTTGTTTCCGATGAAAACGGACTTAATATCGGGCTTCGCCATATATCGCTTTCCACTTCGGGAGTAGTAAGCGGAATTAAAAAGCTTAAAGAATATAATTTTCCGATTACGCTTTCAATTTCACTTCACGCTCCGAACGATAACATACGATCTTCCATAATGCGTGTTAACAAAAAATGGTGCGTTAAGGAATTGCTTGACGCATGCCGTGAATATCAAAAGGTGACAACACGGCGCATTTCATTCGAATATGCTTTGATTGACGGCGTGAACGACAGCGATGCCTGTGCCAAAGAGCTTGCGCATATTTTAAAGGGCATTATGTGCCATGTAAATCTTATACCTGCAAATCCGGTAAAAGAGAATTCTTTTAAAAAACCGGATAGGAATAAAATAATTCACTTTAAAGAATTACTTACGGGACTCGGCGTAAACGCCACCGTAAGGAGAACCCTCGGAGCAGATATAGAAGCTTCATGCGGTCAGCTCCGTAAAAAGGTAAAGGAGGGAGACAGCCAGTGAAAATTTACAGCAGGACCGATACCGGAATGGTAAGGACTGCAAATCAGGACGCATTTTTTGCCGAAAGTCTTGATGACAATACCGCTTTTGCCGTTGTTTGCGACGGTATGGGCGGAGCAAATGCGGGAAATGTTGCAAGCGAAAATGCCGTAAAAAGTATATCAGGTTATATAAAACGCTCTTATAACCCGTCGTTTGATACCGAAAGCATTGAAAAAATGCTTAAAAATGCAGTTGTCAGCGCTAATATTGAGCTTTACGATATGGCTGTAAGCAATACTGCTTTTTCGGGAATGGGAACAACAGCAGTTATAGCTTTCGTCAGAAACGGCATTGCGGTTTTAGCTCATGTGGGGGACAGTCGTATTTACCTTGTAAATGACGGTATTAAACAGCTTACCCGTGACCATTCGGTTGTTCAGTCACTTATCGAAAGCGGAAAAATCACGCCGGACGACGCAAAGGTTCATCCGAAAAAGAATGTAATAACACGGGCGGTAGGCGCAGAGGAAAATATTGCGGTTGATACGGCTGTTTTAGAGATCAACGATAACGATATTCTTCTGCTTTGCACAGACGGACTTACCAATTATCTTGATGATGCGGATATTCTCAATTCTGTAAAAACCATATGTTCGCCGGAAATACCGAATAATCTTGTCGATAAAGCAAATAAAAACGGCGGCGGAGATAATATAACGGTTGTTATTCTTACCAGGTAGAAAGGAAAAGATTTATGGATAAATTTGTAGGAAAACGCCTTGACGGCAGATATGAAATCAAAGAAATTATCGGCGTCGGCGGAATGGCGGTTGTTTATAAAGCGTTTGATAATCAGGAAAACCGTGTTGTAGCCGTAAAAATTCTTAAGGAGGAATTTATATCCAACGAAGAATTTGTACGCCGCTTTAAAAATGAATCAAAGGCCATAGCAATGCTTTCGCATCCCAATATCGTAAAGGTTTACGATGTCAGCTTCGGCGACTTAATTCAGTATATCGTTATGGAATATATCGACGGTATTACCCTTAAAGAATATATCGAGCGAGAGGGAAGTCTTCGTTGGAAGGACGCCGTCCACTTCACAATCCAAATACTTAAAGGTCTTCAGCACGCACACGATAAGGGCATTGTTCACCGTGATGTTAAGCCGCAGAATATAATGGTTTTGCCGGACGGTACTATTAAGGTTACCGATTTCGGAATAGCCCGTTTTGCAAGGAGCGAGCAGAGAACCATAACCGATAAGGCAATCGGCTCTGTTCACTATATAAGTCCCGAGCAGGCAAGGGGAGAAAGAACCGACGAAAAGACCGATATATATTCTGTCGGCGTAATTCTTTATGAAATGCTTACGGGCAGATTGCCTTTTCAGGCGGAAAGTGCCGTTTCGGTTGCTATTATGCAGCTTCAGCGTGAGCCGCAGCTGCCTACGGAAATTAACGGTTCAATACCGCTCGGTCTTGAGCAGATAACAATGCACGCTATGCAGAAAAATCCCGAGCGCCGTTATCAGTCCGCTTCGGAAATGCTCTGCGATTTGGGCGCATTTAGAAAAGACCCGTCGATTACATTTGATTATTCGTATTTTGTAGACGATTCTCCTACAAAATTTGTTCCTAATTCGTTTGATTATGACAGTGTTCGTATAACTGATGAGGACGAGCCGGAGGAAACTAAAGAAAAGAACAATATGATTCCGATTTTGGCGGGAATTGCGGTTACGCTGGTTGTTGCTATCGTTGTTCTTGCCGCAATATTCGTACCAAAGCTTTTCTCAAAATCAAATTCCGAAATTTCATGTCCTAAATTTGTAGGTCAGTTGTATGACGATATTAAAGCAAATAAGGAATATACCGATAATTTCAAGTTCGAAACAGAGTGGCAGGCAAATAACGAATATGAATACGGCTATGTTTTCGAACAGTCAAAGGCAGAGGGTCAAAAGGTTAAGAAAGGCGCTACCGTTACGCTTTATATAAGCAAGGGCGAATCGACCAAAAAGGTACCCGATGTTTACGGTCTAACCGAGTCTGCAGCAGTTTCAAAGCTTAAAGCAGAGGGCTTTAAACCTACTGTTGAGGAAATGCCGAGCGATGATGTTGAGCAGGGCAAGGTAATTAAAACCGAACCTCAGCGCACACAGGTTGTAGGTGAAAACCTTGATATTAAGGTTTATGTAAGCAGCGGTAAATCACTTAAAAATGTAAGCGTACCTTCAGTTGTTGGAATGAAGCAGGCAGACGCAGAAAAAGAACTCAAGGACAAAAATCTTGTTGCTTCTGTTAAGGAAAAGCTTATAACATCAGATGATAAATACTATCCGATAGGTTATGTTGTAAAACAGGAACCCGATACAGGTTCATCCGAAATACCCGAGGGTTCTACCGTTACTATATATGTCAGCACCGGCGTTTCACTCGATGTCGTTGTTGATTTGCCGAGCGACTGTAAGGTATCAAATTACTATGTTTCACTGTGGGAGAATAACTCAAATATGGCATCGGAGAGCAATAAGCTTAACGCAAGCGGTTTGCGTGAATATACCTTCCAGGGCGTTTCTTCAAAACAGGAAAGCGTTAAATATACCGTTAAAATTTCCGTTGATCAAAAGAATTATTATAAGGTCGCAGATATTACGATTAACTTTAAAACCGGCAGAGTTTCTACCGAGAGGGAATACAGCGAATATAAATCTCTTGAAAGCTCAAGCAGCAGTTCCGGAGCAAGCGGCAGTTCAAGCGATAATTCGGGCAGTAATACCACAGGCACCAATCCTGCCGCCGGTAACACAACAACCAGATGACAGGGATAATCGTAAAGGCGCTTTCGGGATTTTATTATCTGAACAGCGACGGTGAAATTTACGAGTGCAGAGCAAAGGTGGGCTTCCGCAAAGACGGAATCTCCCCTTTAGTGGGAGACAGGGCGGTATTTGAACCGTTAGACGGCGGTAAAGGTTTTATTACCGAAATATTACCCCGAAAAAACGCATTGCAAAGACCGCCTGTTGCGAATATTGATAAGCTTTTTATTATTTCCGCATTCGAAAATCCCGAGCCTAACACTTATATTATTGATAAAATTACCGCAATAGCCGAATATCTTGACATTGAGCCGATAATAGTCTTTAATAAGTGCGATATGGGGGACTTTACCGAGTTTGAGCAAATTTATAAAAATTCCGGCTTTAAAACGCTGACGGTCTCCGCCGTATCAAAAGAGGGTATTGACGCCGTTAAGGACGAGCTTAAGGGTTGTATAAGTGCTTTTACGGGAAACTCAGGCGTCGGCAAATCAAGCATTATTAATGCGGTTATGGGAAACGGGGCAATCGCTACCGGTGAAGTAAGCCAAAAGTTAGGGCGTGGCAAACACACTACAAGACATACCGAGCTTTTTTCTGTCGGCGGCGGTTATGTTGCGGATACCCCGGGTTTTTCTTCGCTTGATTACGATACCGTAGATTACGGCTTTAAAGAAAAGCTTATTTATTCATTCCCCGATTTAAGCAAATTTGAAGGATGCCGTTTTACAAGCTGTACGCATACTTGTGAAAAGGGCTGCGGTATTATAGATGCGGTAGAAAGCGGTAAAGCCGAGAAAACCCGTTTTGAGTCTTATAAGGTTCTTTTTAACGAATTAAAGGATTTAAAGCCGTGGAATTGCGGCAAAAAAAAATAAATGTAACATTTTCATAATTCTCATATATACTGTTAATGTAAGGCGCAGTTAAAGGGGGAATGTAAATGCGAAGACGGTGCGGTCCGAATAAAGGCGTTATTGCCGTAACCTTTGCCAGCGGATTGCTTATAAGCTGTTTTTGTCCCCCAAAATGCCTTGTTGCGGTTCTTGCAATATGGGTAATTATTCTGGGCTTTTCTTATAAACGCTGTTAGCAATATCAGGGGGAAAGAATATGAAAGTGATTTTATTTAAAAGTCCTAAGTTTTTAAGCGGAATTTTGAGAATGATATTCGGAATTAAAAAACAGAACATAGTATGAGAAGCTCAGCCGGAGACTTAATTATAGTTGTCTCCGGCTGAGTTTTTACTGAAAATCGGTATAAAATATACCATATTCGGTAAAATAACCAATTTGAACAACCTAATTTTTGACACCTGTAATGATTTTGTAACTTTTTTATGTATTTTAATGAATATCTCTTGCAAAAAGGGAAGGGATTGTGTAAAATAGATTTAAAAGTATTTCAGGTATTTTGTAATTTTTTTAAGGGATGTGCGTATTAATGTCTAATCGTCTTTTTCAGGGTGTAATTCATCAGATGAAGGATGCGGTCGACCGTACTTTCGGCGTTATTGATGAAAATTTCACGGTTATTGCTTGCAGCGAGCTCGGAAAAATCGGTGAATCGGTTGACACCTTTGCTTTAAATTCCGGTGATTCCTGCGTTATCGACGGATATACATATAAAAGTCTCGCAAATACACAGGGCGCTAATTATATTGTGTTTGTGGAGGGTGAGGATGTACTTGCTTCAAAGTATGCCTCGGTTTTGGCGGTTTCCTTTGCAAACATCAAATTTTATTATGATGAAAAATACGATCGCAGTAATTTTATCAAAAATATAATTCTTGATAACATTCTTCCGGGCGATATTTATTTAAAGGCACGTGAGCTTTACTTTAACTCCGATGTATCAAGGACAGTTATTCTTATCCGTGCTACCGATACTCACGATGTATCGGTTTACGATGTTGTTCAAAATCTCTTCCCGGACAAGTCTAAGGATTTTGTTATTAACATTAATGAAACCGATATTGCACTTGTTAAGGAAACAATGCCCGGAATTGACTCTAAAACCATTGAAAAGCTTGCTACAACAATCGCTGACACCATATCAGGTGAGTTTTATGTTCACGCCGTAATCGGTATAGGAACTAATGTTGATAATCTTAAGGACCTTGCCCGTTCATTCAAGGAAGCTCAGGTGGCGCTTGAAGTGGGTAAAGTATTCGATACCGAAAAGACCATTATTTCTTATGATAATCTCGGTATTGCAAGACTTATTTATCAGCTCCCGACAACTCTTTGCGAAACATTTTTAAAAGAAGTATTCAAGAGAGGATCGATTGAGAGTCTCGATCAGGAAACGCTCTTTACCATTCAGCGTTTCTTTGAAAACAATCTTAATGTTTCCGAAACCTCAAGAAAGCTTTTCGTTCACCGTAACACCTTGGTTTACAGACTTGAAAAAATCAAAAAGATTACTGGTCTTGACCTTCGTGAATTTGACCACGCAATTATCTTTAAAATTGCCCTTATGGTTAACAAATACCTTAAAAGCAACCCGATTAAGTATTGATTGAAAGAGTGAATCTTTAATAAATGGAAGAAATAATCAACGAGCGTGTACCCGAACAGTCACGGCCTATAATTGAATTCAGAGGCGTGTCAAAAACCTATCCTACGGGTACGCATGCTCTCGAAGATGTAAATATACGCATAAACAACGGTGAATTTGTATTTGTTGTCGGTTCCTCGGGCGCAGGCAAAAGTATATTTATGAAGCTTATTATGCGTGAGGAAAAGGCTAATACCGGAATCATAACGGTTAACGGATTTAATCTCACCTCAATGAAGCGTAAGCAGATACCGCTTCTTCGCCGTACTATGGGTATAGTTTTTCAGGATTTCCGACTTATACCCACAATGAATGTTTTTCAGAATGTTGCCTTTGCAATGCATGTTGTAGGTGCAAGCGACCGTAATGTAAGAAAAGAGGTTTCAAAGGCTCTTTCAAAGGTCGGTCTCGGCAATAAGGCTCGTTCAATGCCGGCACAGCTTTCGGGCGGCGAGCAACAGCGTGTGGGACTTGCAAGGGCTCTTGTTAATTCGCCGGATCTTATCATTGCGGACGAGCCCACCGGTAATGTGGACCCAAATATGTCTTATGAAATCGTGTCTCTTCTTACAGAAATTAATAAGAGGGGTACAACAGTTCTTATGGTTACGCACGACCATAACCTTGTAAGAGATTTCCAACACAGGGTAATAATGCTTGACAGGGGAAAAATCGTAGCGGATAATGCCGGAGGAAGTTTTTAATGAAAGTCAGCAGTGTAAGATACCTTGTTAAAGAGGGCGCTAAGAATGCGTGGGTCAACAGACTTATGACTCTCGCATCCGTAGGTGTTCTTGTTGCGTGCATGGTTATCATAGGTTTAGCAATTTTAATATCCGAAAATGTGAATAAGGCAGTCGGTAAGCTCGAACAGCAAAATGTTGTTATGGCTTATATGAAGGATTATAACTGGGCGCTTTACGGCGACAAGACGGACGCTTCTTCTACAGATACTTCTTCAGCGGAGGACTCTGCGGCGCAAACATCCGAAGAGACCCAACAAACTGAAGAACAGGCGGATGAAAACGGAATAAAAAACAGTGATTATGTAATTCATAATGATGATGAGGCAAAGGCGCTTTGCGATAAAATCGCACAGCTCGATAATGTTGCGTCGGTAACATATGTTACAAGCGACGAGGGGCTTGAAAGTGTTAAAAAGTCAATGCTTGAGGGGCAGGAAAGCTACTTTACTTTTCTTGATGATAAGTACGGTAACCCTATGTCCGGTGCAGCAAAAATCACCATGAAAAATATGGAACAGTTTGACGATACCGTTAATCAGATAAAAAATATGGACGGTATTGATACCGTTCAGTCACAAAATGACCTTGCCGATAAAATTACGGCAATAAAACGGGGAATTACCGTTGCAGGCTTTTGGATTATTGCAATCCTGATGGTGATTGCGCTTGTGATTGTATCGAATACAATTCGTGTTACAATGTACAACAGAAAGCTTGAAATTAGCATAATGAAAGCGGTAGGCGCTACAGATTCATTTGTAAGAATTCCGTTTGTTGTCGAGGGTATGATAATCGGACTTATATCTGCCGTACTGGCAGAAGGTCTTTTGTATTTCTGCTACCGTGTTGCAACCGAAACTATTATTTCAACTCTCGGTACGAGCGACATAGTTCGTTACGGCGATGTTGCGTGGTGGCTGTTGCTGGTATTTGCAGGTATAGGCGTATTTGCAGGAATACTCGGCAGTGTTATAATGATAAGCAAATATCTCCGTCACGAGGGCAGTGAGTTTTCTGCCATTTAAATCAGGGAGGAAAAATGAAACTCAAATCGGTAAAAATTTTATCACTTTTTTTGTCAGTTGCGGTTTTCGTCGGTGTTTTTGCTGTAGCACCTGTTTCAGCTGACAGGGCGTCGGATATACGAACCGAGATAACCCGTCTTCAGCAACAGCAAAAGGAGCAGCAGGCTGAAATCAATAAGCTTAAAAGCGACGCTTCACAGCAAGAACAGCTTAAAAGCGCAATCGAAAAGAAGATTGCACTTGTTCAGCAGGAAATTGACGCTTGTAACCGTCAAATTACTGAAATTAATTCGCAAATTGCCGCAAATAAGGCTGAGATAGCTCAGAAAAACCAAGAAATCGATAATAATAAGCTCGCTTTTAAAAAGCGCTTGCGTGCAATTTATATGAGTAATTCGGGCAGCAATGTTCAGGTTTTACTCGGTGCAGACGATTTTTCACAGTTTTTGGAGCTTTCACAGCTTACCTCGTCGGTTTCGGCAAGGGACAAGCTTATGATAGAAGAAATCGTTGCTGCAGTTAAGGTGCTTGAAGAAAAGCAGTCGGAAAATAATAAGCTTTTGGAAGAGCAAATGACTGTCAAAAACAACATTACTCAAAAGCAGCAGGAGCTTAAGAGTCAAAGCAGTGAAATTCAATCTGTTATAAGTCAGATAAAGAGTGACCAAAATGACGCTCAACAAGAAAAGAATGCTACCGATGCTGCAATTAAAGCAAAGCAAAATGAGCTTAACAGTATACTTTATTCAAGCTCAGGCGGTAATGTGGTTTATGACGGCGGTCAGTTCTTGTGGCCCACAACAATTACGAAAATTTCATCCGGTTTCGGCGCAAGATGGGGGACCAATCACAACGGTGTAGATATTTCAAACGGAACCTACGGAGCGCCGATATACGCCATAGCCGACGGTGTGGTTTATATCGTTAAAACCGGCTGTACGCATAACTACGGTAAGAACTACAGCTGCGGATGCGGCGGAGGATACGGTAATTATGTTGCGGTAGATCACGGACGGGGATCAGACGGCAACAGTTACAAGGCTTATTACGCACATATGTCAAGTGTGGCTGTTTCAAACGGCGCACAGGTTAAAAAGGGTCAAATACTCGGTTATATCGGTTCAACAGGATATTCAACAGGTCCGCACTTACATTTCGGCGTGATGGTCAACAACAGTTGGGTTGATCCTATGAAATTTTATACAAAGGTTAAATAACAGAATTTGTGCCGCTGCCATTAAAGGCGGCGGCACGGTTTTAGGAGTGATATTTTATTAAAATCTTCAAAACCGTTACGCTCATACTTCTTATCGCTTGGATGACACTGATATTTTGCTTTTCCTCACAGGATGCAGCCGAATCTTCAAAAACAAGCGGAACAGTGGTACAAAAGCTTTGCGAAACATTTTATCCGCAATTCGGAACGATTTCTGCCGAAAAACAGGAAACAATTATCTCTTCGTTTCAGTTTATCGCACGGAAATCGGCACATTTCCTAATATATGTAGCTCTCGGTAATATTGCGCTGTTGGCGGTAATAGGATATAAACAGTTAAAATTCTTTTTAAGACCTTTAATATCTGCTGCAATATGCCTTGCTTATGCAATAAGCGACGAATTTCATCAGTATTTCGTTCCGGGCAGAAGCTGTGAATTAAGGGATATGTGCATAGATTTTTCAGGAGCTCTCACGGGTATTTTGTTTTTGTTTTTAATTATACGGTTAATTAAACCTTTGCGGCGATATTTTGAATAGGGAAGTGTTTGTATGCGAAAAAAAGAATTACTGTTGCAAAACACACAGCTTTTCGATAAAATTACGATGTATGAGATGCAAATTTCCAAGCTTAAACAGGAGCTTGCAAAAAAGAATGCCGAAATTGAGGAACTGAATAAAAAAATCGACGGTATTTCCGAAAGCAAGGAAGAACCGAAACCGTTTGAAAAGCTTGAAGAAAAGGTAATGAAGCAGGCAAGCTCCAAAAAACAATTCGATTACGGCGCTCAGGTTATAGGTAAGATTGTGGTCGCCGGTGCAAGGTACTGTAACCGACTTACCGACAATAGCTCGCTTGCGAATGCAAAGGAGCTTATGAACCTTATTCTCGGCAGAACCGAGGTTGCAAAGTCCGAAATACTTAAAATTGTTTCCTCTGGTTACGATGAGGAATTAAAGAAAGAAAAAATTGACGCCGAATATGAAAAAGCGGTTGATTATTTTGACAGTGTAATGGCTCAAAATAATGAATAAAGCCGCTTTGAATTAATAAACTTATAAAGGGTGATTAATTTGATTATTGATGCAAAGGAATTAAAAGAGAATTTTATAAAAGACATAGCAAATGAGTATATGCTGGTTGCCGCCGGTGATAAGAGCGGTTATAATATGATGACTGCCTCGTGGGGTTTTGCCGGCGAAATGTGGGGAAATGACTGTATGCTTACAGTTATAAGACCTACAAGATATACGCTTGAGTTTGTTAATAAAAGTGATTATTTTACCCTGAGCTTTTACGGTGATAACAGAGAAATTCATAAAGTGTGCGGCTCAAAATCCGGCAGAGATGTTGACAAGGCGGCTTTAGCACACCTGACTCCTGTATTTGACGATAACACCGTATATTTTAAAGAAGCCAGAATGGTAATTGTTTGCAAAAAGCAGTATGTTCAGCAAATGAAAGAGGATTGTTTTACGGATAAGGAACCACTTAAATGGTATAACAATGATTTGCATTATATGATTATCGGAAAAATAGAAAAGGTTATTATAAACGATTAATTGCAACACCGTATTGCTTGGCAATACGGTGTTTTTCAATTAAAAATAAAAATATGAATTTAATACTTGACAAGAGAAGAAAGTATTGATATAATATTTAAGCTGTCTGTTTATGATTCATTAGCTCAGTTGGCAGAGCACTTGACTTTTAATCAAGGTGTCCGGGGTTCGAATCCCCGATGGATCACCAAAAAATCGGCAAGGTGTAAACCTTGCCGATTTTTTTATCCTTATTCCGCAGGCGGAGTGAATATTCCGAGTGTGGGCGGATTATGTGTCCATATAACAAATAAAAAGCCCATAAGGATTATTGCAATAATAAAAATATACTGCGAGGTTTTGCTGTTAAAGCTTCCGTTGTCGATTATTCGCTTTTTAGTATACAGCATAACCGCAAGACCGACAAAGTAGCTTATAATATCAAGCACCATAATATTGTAGCCTAAAATTCCTGTATAGGTGTAAAAAAATGCCGTTATGGCAAGCATACCGGTAAATATTCCTGCCGCAGCCGCCGAAATGTAATTTTCGGGTCGGTCTTTTAAAATAAAAAATTCAATTACCGAATATATGAGAACCGGGAAAAACAACAGCTTTAAATGCTCAAAGGTACTTTCGTTTACGGGTGCAAAGGCGCCGACAAATGCGTTCTCATTCGTCCAATCATAAAAGAAGTGCCATAGGCTTCCCACAATTCCCACAATAATAAATTCGGTTATATAGCCGTTTTTTTTCATTTAATTTGCTCCTTCCATAACAATTATATGGAAGTAATGAAAAAATATTACGGATTACAGCGTTTACACGGCGAATATCCTTGTGCTATCGCTTCACTGCGGTCTTTAAATTGGATTTTGTTTTCTTTTTTGGCTTTCTTTATGGATGAGCAACTCGGTTTATGAAAAACACGGGAATTTTTATTTCCTACATAATTTCCGTTAAGTGTTACAGCTCCGCCTGAACCGGGTTCGGTTTCGCTTATCGATATTCTGTCGGGCATTTCGCCGTCTTGGGCGGAACTTTGTGAACTTTCAGTTCGGTAACCGTTCAAAGAATTGTCGGTCGGTAAGTTAATTACTACTTCGCTGTGAGCATCTGAAGTATCATTATAATTACAGGAAGAAAGCGGAAACAGTATTAATATTGAAATGATAAGCAGAAAATATTTTTTCATAAATTAAATCACTCCGAAAAACAGTACTTGCACAATGGCGTTTATTAAGATAAAATAAAAAAGAGGTGTTATAATGAACCGCTATGCCGATCAAGATAAATTAGCCGAGCTTAAAACCAAAGCCAACCGACTTCCGCTTACACCGGGAGTTTATATAATGAAGGATAAAAACGGTGTAATTATATACATCGGCAAGGCAAAAGCGCTTAAAAACCGTGTCACACAGTATTTCGGAAGCGGAAATCAGCATACCGAAAAGGTTAAGCGTATGGTTTCTAATGTCGAGGATTTTGAATATATACTTTGCGACAGTGAATTTGAAGCACTTATTCTTGAAAATTCGCTTATTAAGCAAAATCAGCCTAAATATAATATTTTGCTTAAGGATGATAAGGGTTATTCTTATATTAAAATTACAGACGAAAAGTGGAAAAAGCTTACAACCGCAAAATCGACTGACGGAAAGGGGAGCTTTATAGGTCCTTATACCTCGCACTATGTGGTGAGAGAGACGGTTGACGAAGCACGCAAAATTTTTAAACTGCCCGATTGCACAAGGAACTTTGATAAGCCGTCAAAGCCGTGTCTTAATTATCATATCGGGCTGTGTGATGCCCCGTGCCGAGGTAAAATGTCTCTTAACGAATATCTTGAGTCGCTTTCTTCGGCGGTTGAATTTATTAAACACGGTGACCGTGACGGCGACACGGAGGAACGAATAAAAGCGGAAATGGAGAAAGCCGCCGAACGGCTTGATTTTGAAACTGCCGCAAAATTAAGAGACAGAATTGCCGCAATTAAAAAAATAAATGAAAAGCAAAAGGTGGTAAGGGCAACCTATAAGGATGAAGATGTTATTGCATCGGCGCTTATCGGTGAAACGGCATGTACCGAAATTTTGGTGTTCAGAAATTACCGTCTTACAGATAAAAGGAAGTATATAATAGACGGCGTATCGGATAGGGAAAACCTGTACGGCGAATTTTTGCAAAGATATTATGCAGACCGGACGGATATACCGGGGCGTATACTGATCGATACCGAAAGCGACTGCTCGGCGGTTGAGGAATGGTTAAGCAATATTTCAGGCCGCAAGGTTGCGGTTATAAACCCAAAAATCGGTGAACAAAAAGCACTTCTTGATATGTGCTTTAATAATGCCGCCGAAAATATGTCCGAAATTATAAACAGGACAGGCAGGGAAACCTCCGTGCTTGACGAGCTGTCAAGGCTTTTAGGCTTAAGCACTGCGCCGAGATATATCGAGGCATATGATATTTCAAACACCGCCGGAAGCGAAAATGTTGCCGGAATGATTGTGTATAAAGACGGCAGACCGTTAAAACAGGCGTATAAACGCTTTAAAATAAAGTCGTTTTCGGGTCAGGACGATTTTCGCTCTATGGCGGAGGTTCTTGACCGAAGATTTACCGAGTATGAAAAAGGGGAGGACGAGTGGTTTTCGGTTATGCCCGACCTTATTTTGCTCGACGGCGGTCAGGGGCAGATGTCAGCCGTTATTCCGGTGCTTGAAAAGCACGGAGTCAGTGTGCCGCTGTTTGGTATGGTTAAGGATTCAAAGCACCGCACGAGGGCCATTGCCGCACAGGGCGGAGATATATCAATAAAATCAAACCGTGCGGCATTTACATTTATAACCGGTATTCAGGATGAAGTTCACCGATTTGCAATAGGCTATCACAAAAACCGACGCAGTAAAGCTATGATAAATTCGGAGCTTGTGAAAATACCCGGAATAGGTTCTGCCCGAGCGGCGGCGCTTTTAAAGCATTTTAAAACAATTTCAAAAATTAAAAGCGCAGACATGAAAGAGCTTGAGTCAGCCCCCGGTATGACCAAGTCATCCGCAGAGGCGGTATATAAATATTTTAATTAAATATTAAGTTTTGTTTCCCTGGCATAAAAGAAGATATATTGCTGTGCTATGCCGGCATAAGGCCTTGCATTTTCAGGCAGCTCGCCCTTAAAAAGTACCTGCATTGCCCGTTTTATCCATACATCCTTCGGAAAGGCGTCTATATGGCAAAGTGAAAACAGCGAAACACAGTCTGCTACCTTCGGACCTACTCCTTTAATTTGCATAAGGGCGTTCCTTGAATCATCGCACGAAACACCTTTAAGGTATTCAAGGTCAATTTCACCGGATGAGACCTTTCTTGCGGCGTCGAGTATGTACTTTGCCCGAAAACCGCTTCTTAAAACGGCAAGGTCTTCCTCGCTCAAAACGGCGAGCTTATCGGGTGACGGAAAGCTGAACCATCCGCCCATATCGTTTCCGAAGTTCTCACAAAGCCGCTGTATAATACCTTTAATTCGTTTTATATTATTATTCTGTGAAATAATAAAGGAACAAAGCGTTTCCCACGGCTCTTGATTAAGTATTCTTATACCGCATGAAAAAGCCGCCGCTTTTTTTAAGGTTTCGTCCTTACAAAGTATACCGTTTATAGCTTTATAATCCCGTTCAAGGTCAAAATAATATTTCCAAATGCTTTCAAAGTCATTTTCATCGGTATTATAAAGCACAACGGTGCCGTCGGGCTCTTTTGAAAGCTCCAAATATTTACCGTAAGCGGCGCCGCACCACCGTCCGTTATCTTTTAACGACCATCTGAATGCCTGACCGCAGTCAAGGGTATTAGGCAGGTTAAGTCCGTCCTGACAGGTCAGGTAAGCATTACCTGCTTTATATTCCACCTTATACATATCATCACCGAATCAATTATACAATTTTTTTAATTTTATATCAATACTATTTTAGGGAGAAAATAAAATGAGAGACGATATTTGTACAATACCGATAAGTGAGGTTTTCGAGCATAATGACGGCTGTCCGATATGCCGTATGCGAGATACGATTGAGGAGCGTATGACGGCATATATTTTAGGCGACGCCATGATGGAACCCGATGTCAGGATAGAAACAAATAAGGTCGGCTTTTGCGAATACCACTACGGAAAAATGATGGGACGCAGGGGAAGACTGCAGTTGGCGTTAATGCTCCAAACACATATTGCGGAAATAAACAAAAAGGTATTTGAAAAAAAGCTTTTTAATACCGACGGTAAAAAAACCGAAAGCGCAAAGGAAGTATCCGAGTCCTGCTTTATCTGTTCAAAAATAGAGTGGGGTCTTTCCCGAATGATCGAAACGGTTTACCGCTGCTACGAAAACGAAAAAGATTTCAGGGAAATGTTTAATTCACAGTCGGTGTTTTGTTTGCCGCATTACGAAAGACTGTTAAGCGGTGCTTCAAAAAAGAACATGCACCGTTATTACGGTGATTTTTCGTCAAATCTCAGCAGAATAACGGGCGAATATTCCGCAGAGCTTTATAAGGACATTTCAAAATACTGTACCATGTACGATTACCAAAGCCGTGAAAATGCAGATTGGGGAAACAGCCGTGATTCGGTTGAAAGAGCCGTTGCGTTTTTAAACGGCAGAACATATAAGGATGATAATTAACATAAACCGTCATTTTTTGCTTTTCGGTGGATAACTTTTCCCTTAAAACCCCTACTTAATCAACTTTTCCACCGAGTTATCCACATTTTTATGTTAACTTGAATATTTTTCCGTTTTTCCGACCAAAATATTAACAGTAAATACAAAGGGGCGGAAAAATGGTAAAAGGCGTAAGTAAAACAGTAATTGTTGTAAATAATACAGGGAGCAAGCTTTTTGAAAAAATAGTTTTTTATGTTACTCCCGAATACGGAACGATTAGCGCAAAGCAGTTAAAAAAAGCCGCAAGCAGCTTTTCTTTTAATTATGACGACAGCTTAAAAAGAAATAATTTGCGTGCCGCAATTAAGAGAAAAAAAAGAATACGCCTGATTGCCGTTTCTTTTGCCTTTGTTGTCGCAGCGGCAGTAACACTGGCGATTATATTGTAAATAAACTATTAAAAATGCGGGAAAGATATATCTCTTTCTTGCATTTATTTTTTTAATGCCGTATAATAAAAATAATAATGTAATAGGTGTGGATATAATGGCAATTTTCAAAGCGGGCTTAAAACAGTTTTTAAGAATCGTTGTCGTCAATATTATGTGTTTTTTTATTGTTGTATCATTCAGTGTGCTTGCAACTGCCGCATTTACGAAAAATATCGGTTATACGGCTTACGGAACGGTAAGCGGCAGCGATGACCCTGAGGAGCTTTATACATATTATTACGAAGACGGCGAGGATACAAAAAAGCAGGAATATATCGACAAGGGATATGCGGTAACGGAATCCTCTGTCCGTTCGGTTTTGTCGGGCACGGGTAAAACGGTTTACCTTGCAGTTTCGCAGATTTTTTGTCTTATGCTGCTTATTTGCTTTATTTATCCTAATCTTTGGCAGCTTGGTACTAAGGACAGCAATCTTGTTAAATTTAAGCACGAAAAAGAGGACAAGCTGAAAGGTCTTAAAATCGGTTTAATATCCGTTGTACCGATTTACTTTTTTTTACTTTGCCCGGTTGCGGCAAAAATTTTCGGATTCAATTTTTCGCCCCTGTTATTTAAAACGCTCAATCCGTCCTTCTTCTCATTAATTGAGGTGATATTAAACGGTGCAAGAACAGTGGCAGAGCTGTCTGCATGGCGTTATATTTTACTAATGCTTTTACCGCTTATAATTCCTGCGGTATCGGCGGCGGCTTATATACTCGGATATAAAAATATATCAGTCGGTGAAAAAATGATTTATAAGAAAAAAAACGGGGAGAATAATTGATGGCAGGTTTTTTCGGTTTATTTAATTACGAGAAAGAGGGACCGGGCATTGCAAAAAATGCGCCTAAAAAGAAAAATTTTATAGTTTTTTTTGAAACCTTTTTCAGAAACTTTTGGAAGTTCATTACCGTTAATTTGGTTTATGCTTTAATCAGCGCTCCTGTTTTGACAAACGGACTTGCTTGTGCGGGTATTACCAATATAACAAGGAATATTGCCCGTGATAAACATTCATTCGGTTTGAGCGACTTTTTTGAAACTGTTAAAAAGAATTGGAAACAGGCGCTTGCGGCAGGCGTAATTAATACTTTAGTTTATGCAATCCTTGCGTTTGACTTGTATTTTTTCTGGTTTAGCTCTAAGGGCGTTATGTCTTCTGTGGGAATGGGAATATCACTTTGTATTTTTTTCATTTTTACCGTTATGAATTACTATATTTGGACGCTGATGATAACCTTTAAGTTTACGGTTAAGCAGATATACAAAAATAGCTTTAAATTTGTATTTATAAATATGAAGATCAACCTTGTATGCTTTTTGGCAATCTTACTGGTCTATGCGGTAAATATATGCCTGATATTTTTATTCAAATCGGCTTTTATAATGGTTTTAACGCTGGAAATTTTGCTGTATTTGCTTATTTTTCCGTCTTTCAAATTTTTATTGGTACAATTTTGTGTATTTCCGTCCATAAAGAAATATATAATCGACCCGTATTATCTTCAACATCCCGAGGATGACATTGAAAAACGCCGTGACTTAGGTATTGAGGTAGAGGAAGAACCTAAAAAAATCATCAATGAAGACGGCGAAGAAGAGTCCGAAAATGTTTTTGATGACTAAACCGTAATCGGTCGGCATATATTTTCCTGTAAAACAATACAGGAGAGTGACGGCAAATGGATTGCAGAATTGCGGATCTTAGGAATAAACAGGTAGTGTGCATTAAAAACGGCTGTGTTTTGGGTTATGTGTATGATGTTGAGTTTAACACTGCGGACGGCAGGCTGACTTCGGTTGTCTTACCCGGCAGACCACGCTTTTTCGGAATTTTCGGTCACGAGGACGATATTGTTATTCCGTGGAATGAAATTGAAGTTATCGGGCAGGAAACAATACTTGTTACTACCGATTCCACACCGTTTGTACGAAAACCGAGAAAAAGTTTTTTTGAAAATTGAGCCTTAACCGCTGTAAAAAATACAGCGGTTATTTTTGTAATAATTAATATATCAAAAACAGCACAAAATAATCAGGGAAGTGATTGTTTTGAAGTTTATGCGTGTTTTATCCAAAGTAACATTTTTCGTTCTTTTGGGGTTAGATATATTTATTTTTTCCGCAATTTCATATCTTGATAATTCGCTGTCAGAGAAATATAAGGTAAAAAAAGGCGATGTGCTAAGCTTTGATACGCCGATACCGATCACAGCAGAATATAAGTGCGCAAGACTGTCCGAAAGCGGCGTTTCAAGAGAAATAGGGGAAGAATTTAATGTGGGTTTAAAGGCTTTCGGCATTATACCGTTTTCAACCGTAAGCGTTGAGGTTGTGGACGAGATGTATGTTGCGGTTTTGGGAACTCCTTTCGGTATGAAGCTTTATACCGACGGCGTTTTAGTGATTGATGTTACCAATGTGCAAACAGAAAGCGGTGTTGTTAAGCCTGCGGAAACCGCAGGAATTAAAAAGGGAGATTACATTCTTTCTGCCGACGGTAACGAGGTTCACACCAATGAAGAATTAAGCGCCGTTGTTGCGGCTTCCGGCGGAAATAAAATTAAATTTGTTATAAAGCGTGCCGGAAAAAGAAAAACCGTTTTTTGTAAGCCTGAAAAATCAAGCGAAACAGGAGATTATAAAATCGGTCTGTGGGTCAGGGACAGCTCAGCGGGAATAGGTACCCTTACTTTTTACAGTCCTATGACGGGTGTTGTTTGCGGACTCGGACACGGCGTATGCGATGAGGACACGGGAGAGCTTTTATCCCTTGATACCGGTGAGATTGTTAAGGCTGAAATTATTTCGGTTGAAAAGGGGGCTTCCGGAAGTCCCGGTCAGCTAAAGGGTAAATTCACATATACCACGCTCGGCTCAATAGACAAAAACTCCGAAAACGGCGTATATAGCTTATTGAAGGGCAAAATAAGCCTTTCAGATCTTACGGAAATTGCGCTTAAAAACGAAGTAAAGGACGGAGCCGCACAAATGCTTTGCACTATCGACGGGGGAACTCCGCAGCTTTACGACTGCAAAATCAAAAAAAGAGGCTCGGCTTACATGGCGTCAACACAAAACCTTACAGTAACCGTTACAGATAAGGAACTGCTTGAGAAGACCGGCGGTATTGTGCAGGGAATGTCCGGTTCACCGATTATTCAAAACGGAAAAATAGTCGGTGCTATAACTCATGTTTTAGTCGATGACCCGACAACAGGTTACGCTATTTTTGCGGAAAATATGCTTGAAACAGCACAGTCGGTAGCAAGTGGAAACAAACTTAAAGATGCATCGTAAAAAACGGGCGGATATTAAATCCGCCCATGCAACTTATTATTTGCGTTAGATAGTAATATTTTTGTTTCAATAAGTATGTATAAATAAGAATTACATATAAATATGTAATAAAAACTTTTAATTACTATATTGACAAATATGATTACTTGTGTTATATTATTATCAGAGGTGATGACAATGATTAAAAAAGTTTCGGAATGTCCGGCTTGTGGCAATAAACTGCATATTGCAACATTAAAATGTAATGAATGCGGACTTGAAATACATAATGATTTTGAAATGTCCCCATTTGAAAAACTTGATAATGAAAAATATAAATTTTTGATTTCATTCTTAAGTAATCGGGGCAATATGAAATTGGTGCAGTCTGAATTAAATATTTCTTATCCGTATGTAAAGAAAAAACTTGAAGATTTACTTGTTGAATTACAGTTATCGGACGATAAAGGAAAAGGAAACAATACTATGGAAAATATTGAAATTATAAATACAACAACATGGAATACAAATGATAGGTCATTAAAGGCATCTGATATTATTAAATGCAAATTAAAACAAAATAGCGGCAGAGCGATTATCAGTACCTTAGAGGGAAAAGAATATGAAATAATAGCTCTAAAAGACGGTGATACATTTTTTTGTGAGGCATTGCCTATTATCCCGTATTCTTATCAAGTTTTTGATATTATTACTGATTTTCTTATTTCACAGGGAGGAAAAGCAATCAAAGGAAACGCACGCAATTATAAGGTTGGGGAAGAAAAATGTGATGAAAACACTGTTGTAGGAACAATAGGAATTTCATATTTTAATAAGGTTTACGGAGAATCAACCTATGACCCCGTCTTTATTTTAGCTGCTGTTTTGGAATGGGCGGGAATAGCTAATAACAAACGGGGATATTTAG
>JAFOYI010000040.1 GCA_017391425.1 Clostridia bacterium
GAAAGCAAAATTAAGGAAAAAGCATATGAGCTTAACCCTACATTTCGCTGTGTTATAACCTTTGATAACGATTTTTTAGCATGCGATGATAAAACCGAATAACAAACGGCAGTAAAAAAGCCGATTATGAAGTCAATTCATAATCGGCTTAATTTATTTTACAGCACAGGTATCAAAAGCATCTTTCCCTCGGGCAAGCATTCTTCCTCAAGATTGTTTATTTTCATAATTTCCTCGACGCATGCGTTATAGTGTTTAGCTATATCCCAAACGCACTCCCCCTCTGCGGTAAAGTATATTGTCATAGCGCATTTTGCGCTCAAAACTCCGGGAGTATTTTCATCTACCGTAACATCGGTGATAAGGGGCATATTGTCGCTTTCGTAAACTGCGGCGTTAATTGACAGGTCAATCCTTAATTCCACTGTTTCGGCAGACATTATGGTATATCCGCAGGAGCTTATGCCGATTTCAGGCGTGCAGTGCAAATTATCTTTATTTCCCTTGAGCATATATTTGTACTCAAAATCAATCGGCTTTTCAAAATAAAGGGTTTCGCCGCCGTTTCCGCAAGAAATAACGCTTGCCAAAACCGTTCCGTTTATTATCATTGAGCCGTCCTCAAATTTAACGCTGCTTGACTGCAAATCGCACCACAAATCGATAACCGATGAGATAGGCTCATCAAGTTCTATGTTCTTTTTGCAGTGAAATATCTCACTTACGCTGTCGCAGATTTTGTTAAAACAAATCCGTTCCCTTTTGAAATCGGCGGCATATTTGCGTGAAAAAGCGTCAAGCAACACCGCAACATCATTGCCGCAATAAGCCTCGCTTGTAATAAGCAGCTTTGCAGAAAATGCAAAGCATTTAGCACCGTCATCAGTATTTCTCGGTTTGATTTCAAGGAACGCAACATCCACACCTGTGTCACATTCGCAAGAATCCGTTATGCCCTCCATATCCATTATCTGACTGAAAGGTATAACCGTTTTGACGCACTGTACAGACCCGTCTCCGTCCGGTGAATAGAGTATCCAGACCGACATATCGCCTTTAACAACAATTTTATCGTTTATTATTTTGCTTTCCCTTATACAGGGTTTTGCATCATATCTAAGTATTCTGCCTATTTGGGGCTGACCCTGACCTATCGCTATATCCTCTTCAACGGTAATGTATTTTTCGGAATATCCCATAGGTATTGTTGCCGGCGCAGTACCTCTTTTTTGTTCTATATTCGGGTCGTCAATATCCGATATAATATCAGTTGATTTCCGTCTGAAAACCCTAACGGTTATACTTACCGCACCGTGTATATCCACCTTTCTTCCGGTTACCGCACGGCAGTTTATATAATCGCATTTTGATTGGCACGCAAAATTCGCACCCGCAGCTTCTTCGTCCATTTCAAGGTTTTTGCTGAACGGATACTGATATTCGTAAGAACAAATTTTTCCGTTTTCGTCGCAGTAAAGCACCGTAATACAAACGCTGCCGTCTATGGTTATTATCTTCCCGCTCAGGCTTTTTGACGATATATGCGATACCGCACGGCATTTAAATATTTTTGAAATATCCGCACAAAAATCGGGCAGAGTGAAATCAACATCTATCGGCTGTTCGCAGGTTTCGTTAAAAACGGTCTCATTTACAAAAACGCTTGATTTAATTATTTTTTCTTCCATAATTCTTTCCTCTCTTTATGCTCGTTTGTTAAATTCTATTCGCATAAAGAGGTTTATATGCAAAAAATCCCGACATACTGTCGGGATTTTTTCTATTCAAGCTCAAATGCGCCTGTATATAACTGATAATATTTGCCTTTTTCCTCAATAAGCTTTTTATGACTGCCACGCTCAATAATTCTGCCGTGGTCAAGCACCATAATAACATCGGAATTCTGAACGGTTGAAAGCCTGTGTGCAATAACAAATACCGTTCTGCCCTGCATCAGTCTGTCCATACCCTTCTGAACAATAGCCTCGGTTCTGGTATCTATGCTCGAGGTAGCCTCATCAAGTATCATAACAGGCGGATCAGCAACTGCGGCACGGGCGATTGATATTAACTGTCTCTGTCCCTGCGAAAGACCGCTTCCGTCGCCCTTAAGCACCGTATTATAGCCCTCGGGGAGCATTTTAATAAATCCGTGAGCGTTTGCAAGCTTTGCCGCCGCTATACACTCCTCGTCGGTAGCGTCAAGTCTGCCGTAGCGTATATTCTCCATAACAGTACCGGTAAACAGGTTTACATCCTGCAAAACAACGCCCAAAGACCTGCGCAAATCAGCCTTTTTAATTTTATTAATGTTTATGCCGTCATACCTGATTTTACCGTCGGCAATATCATAAAAGCGGTTGATAAGATTGGTAATTGTGGTTTTTCCGGCACCGGTTGCACCTACAAACGCTATCTTCTGACCCGGCTCTGCGTAAATATCTATATTATGCAAAACAATTTTTTCCGGAACATAGCCGAAATCAACATCAAAAAGCCTGACATCACCCATAAGGCGGGTATATGTGACCGTTCCGTCGTGATGCGGATGCTTCCATGCCCAAACTCCGGTACGCTTTTCGCTATCGGTTATATTTCCGCTTTCGTCGGTATTTGCATTAACAAGCGTTACATATCCGTCGTCGGTCTCGGGCTTTTCGTCCATAAGCTCAAATATACGCTCTGTACCTGCCATTGCCATAACAACCGAGTTTATCTGCTGAGACACCTGACTTATGCTCATAGTAAACTGCCTTGTCATATTAAGGAAAGGTACAACCACCGCAACAGAAATTGCCTGACCCGATAAAGAAATGTTCGGAGCCTTTGATATTATCAAAATACCGCCGATAAATGCAATCAATACATAAAGTATATTACCGATGTTGCCCATTATAGGCATAAGAATATTTGCAAATATATTCGCGCTTTCGGCGTCTTTGAAAAGCTGTTCGTTTATTTTGTCGAAATCTTTTTTGCTTTCTTCCTCGTGGCAGAATACCTGAACTACCTTCTGCCCGTTCATCATTTCCTCTATATATCCCTCAACCACACCGATTGCTTTTTGTTGCTTAACAAAGTACCGTGCGCTGTTACCGCCGACTTTTTTAGTTACCATTGTCATTGCAAACACGCCGAGGAAGACTACAAGAGTCATCCAAACGCTTAAATAAAGCATATAGAAAAGCAATGCTATAATGGTTAAAAGCGAGGTGAAAAGCTGCGGAATACTTTGCGATATCAACTGACGGAGCGTATCAATATCATTGGTATAATAGCTCATTATATCGCCGTGGGTGTGTGTATCAAAGTATTTTATCGGAAGGTTCTGCATACTGCCAAACATATTCTGACGCATCTTGTTTAAAAAGCCCTGCGTTACCACAGCCATAAGCCGTGAGTAAATGAATGTAGTAATAACGCCTAAGGCATAAAAGCCTATCATAAGACCGATTACCTGCATAAGCCTGCCCTCAACCGAAGCAAAGCCTACATCCATACCGTCCTTTATAACAATCAAAAGCTTGTTTAAAAAGAGAGACGAAACGGTACCGGCAAATGCACTGAGCAATATACATACTCCGACAATACAAAGATAAGCCTTATAATATTTGAACAAAAATTTGAACAGCCTTGAAAGCGTACCCTTAGTGTTTTTGGCTTTCGGTCCGCCCTTAAATCCTCTTGGTCCCGGCATTATTCTTCACCTGCCTTATTCTGAGAATAGTATACTTCTTTATAAATTTCGTTAGAGGCAAGCAGCTCCTCATGCGTACCTACGGCATTAATTCTGCCGTCCTCCATAACAACAATGCGGTCAGCCTCCTGAACAGACGAAATACGCTGTGCAATAATTATCTTAGTAGTATCTGGTATTTCGTTTGCCATAGCATTTCTTATAAGTGCGTCGGTCTTGGTATCAACCGCACTTGTAGAATCGTCGAATACGATTATCTTTGGTTTTTTAAGAAGTGCACGGGCAATACAAAGTCTTTGCTTCTGTCCACCCGAAACATTGGTACCGCCTTGCTCAATGTGAGTATCATAGCCGTCCGGCAAGGTATTTATAAATTCATCTGCCTGAGCTAATTTACAGGCACTTACGAGTTCTTCGTCGGTTGCATCCATATCGCCCCAACGCAGGTTTTCCTTTATAGTACCCGAAAACAGCACATTTTTCTGAAGAACTACCGATACCGCATTTCTCAGCGTTTCAATATCGTAACTTTTAACATCATTACCGCCTACAAGCACCTGTCCCTCGGTTGCATCATAAAGTCGGGAGATAAGCTGTATAAGCGAAGATTTACTGCTTCCGGTACCGCCGATAATACCGATTGTTTCACCGGATTTTATATGCAGATCAATACCGGTAAGCGCATTTTTTTCGGCTCCCTTATGATATTTAAAGGAAACATTATTAAAATCAATACTGCCGTCCGGAACTGCCGTTATCGGGTTTTCGGGGTTTTTAATTGTGCTTTCTTCACTTAAAACCTCATATATACGCTGCATTGATGCATTTGAAATTGTTATCATAACAAAAATCATGGAAAGCATCATAAGACTTGATAAAATTTGCATACCGTAGGTGAAGAGACTCGACAGGTCGCCGACGCCCATTGTACTTCCGCCGCTGCCGATTATAAGCCTTGCACCGGAGTATGATACAATTACCATAGCGGTATACATTATAAACTGCATTACCGGAGAGTTAAGCGCAACAAGCTTTTCTGCTTTTGTAAAGTCTGCGCAAACCTCCTCCGAAGCCTTTCCGAATTTGTTTTTCTCATAATCCTCACGCACGAATGACTTTACAACCCGCATACCCTTAATATTTTCCTGAACCGAATTATTAAGTCTGTCGTATTTTTTAAATACGCTGTTAAAAAGCGGCATTGACTTTTTAATTATAACAAACAGTGCAACGGCAAGAAACGGAACAAGAGCCACATAAACGGTAGATAATTGCGGACACATCTTAAACGCCATTATCATTGAAAAAATGAACATCATAGGCGAGCGCACCGCTATTCTTATTATCATCATATAAGCCATCTGAACATTTGAAATATCGGTTGTGAGCCTTGTTACAAGACTTGAAGCCGAAAACTTATCTATGTTGGTAAAAGAAAACTCCTGAACCTTATAAAATAAGTCTTGACGCAAATTTTTGGCAAATCCGCAAGACGCAGTGGCGCAGGTTTTTCCCGCCATAGCACCGAAAAACAAAGACACAAACGCCAATATAATAAGCATAAAGCCGTATTTTAAAATAAGGGACATATCTGTGCCGTCTTGTATATGGTTTATCAGCTTTGCAATATAAAAGGGTATAATACACTCAACTATAACCTCGATAGAAACTAACACCGGAGTTAAAATTGAAGTCTTCTTATATTCCCTTATACTGCGCATAAGTGTTTTTATCATACTTTTTTCTCCTCATACAAAAGGGTTATTCTGCGTTTTCCATATTTTTTTTGAGCTTTTCCATAACGCAGAAAAATGTTTTAAGCTCTTCTTCGTTTATACCTGCCCTGAGCCTCTTCTCACGCTCGGCAATATCCTCGCATATTTTTTTATGAACGCTGATTGCTTTTTCGGTAAGGACTATTTTTTTAAGACGGGCATCACTTTCAACGCTTTTACGCTTAATATAGCCGTTTTTTTCCATAAGCTTGAGCATATTGCTGGCAGTTGAACGCCTGATTGAAAACTTTTCTTCAAAATCCTTTTGAAAAATATCTTTATCCCTATTTTCATAAAAATAGTTTATTGCCCATCCGTGTATCCGTCGATTGGGTTCAAGCTTCATATCGGCGACATTTTTTTCCACATCTCTTCTTATTAAATTAGAGAGTGTCCGAATTTCAAAGCCTATGTCGTTTTCGGCACACATTTAATCACCTCACAGCTGATTGTTAGTTTGCTAACTATTATATCACACTGTACTGTTTTGTCAACAACTAATTTTTGAACTTTTTAAAAACTTGAAATAGTTAAATTTTGCTTGATTTTTTTTTATTGCCGTGATATAATACATAAGCTACCGTATACTACGCTTTAGGTGTCTGCCCTTTTCGGGATTCACTATGACCTATGGCTTGGTTTACGGATGATAATTAAAGGAGTGAAAGAAATGACTAAAGAATTAAAGCAGCAAATCATGAAGGATTACGCTATTCATGAGGGCGATACCGGTTCTCCGGAAGTGCAGATTGCTCTTCTCACAACCAGAATCAATGAGCTTAACGCTCACTTAAAGGTTCACCAGAAGGATCGCCATTCCTATCGCGGTCTTCTTAAAATGGTAGGTCACAGAAGAAACCTCTTGGCTTATCTCCAGAAGAATGATATTGAAAGATACCGTGCTATAATCAAAAAACTCGGCATCCGTAAATAATGCGTACACTAAAGGCAGACCGGAAAAATTTTCGGTCTGCCTTATTGTAAAAAATAAAGGGGATTTTCGTGCTTTAGCGGTAAATCGGTCGTCCGAGCTCATCGGACTACGGATTTATTGCTAACCGAAAATCTCTAAAAAAGGAAAAGGAGATTTTAAAATGTTCGAAAACTACAAGGTTTACGAAACAACACTTGCCGGCAGGCCCTTAAAGCTTGAAACCGGTATGATGGCTCAGCTTGCAAATGCGGCTGTTATGGCAACCTACGGTGAAACCAAGGTTCTCTGCACAGTTACCGCATCCGCAAAACCCCGTGAGGGCGTGGATTTCTTCCCCCTTTCGGTTGATTATGAAGAAAAGATGTATGCTGTAGGCAGACTGCCCGGCTCTTTCACAAGAAGAGAAGGCAGAGCAAGCGAAAAGGCAATTCTTGCCTCTCGCTGTATTGACAGACCTATCCGTCCGCTTTTCCCGAAGGATATGCGTAACGATTGTTCTGTTGTTGCAACGGTTATGTCAGTCGATCCCGATTGCTCGCCTGAGGTTACCGCAGCAATAGGCGTTTCCGCCGCAATCGCAATTTCCGATATTCCGTGGGCAGGTCCTATTTCAAGCGTTAATGTAGGACTTATAGACGGTGAAATCGTTATAAACCCGACTCTTGAACAGCGTGCAAACTCCGACCTTAACCTTACCGTTTCTTCAACCGGAGATTTGGTAGCTATGATTGAAGCCGGCGCCAACGAGATTTCGGACGAGCTTATGTTTGACTGCATTATGGCAGGTCACGAAGCAAATAAAGAGGTTGTTAAGTTTATTAACGGCATCGTAGCTGAAATCGGCAAGCCTAAATTTGAGTTTGAGTCTAACGATCCAGACCCCGAAATATTTAAAGAGATTGAAGATTTCTGTATAGAAGATGTTAAAAAGGCGCTTGATACCGACGACAAGACAGTAAGAGACACCGCTCTTCTGCCGATTTACAACGCAGTTCACGAAAAATTTGACGAAAAGTTTGAGGGCTGTGAGGGCAAGATAGAAGAAATTATGTACCTCGTTCAGAAGCATGTTGTAAGAGACTGGCTTAAGAACGAAAAGAAGCGTGTTGACGGCAGAGGAATTGATGAAATCCGTCCGTTAAACGCACAGATTGATCTTCTCCCCCGTGTTCACGGTTCGGGTATGTTCACCCGTGGTCAGACGCAGGTTCTTTCGGTTGCTACCTTAGCGCCGATAAGCGAAGCTCAGAAGCTTGATGGTCTTGACGAAGAGGTTACAAAGAGATATATTCATCACTACAACTTCCCCTCATACTCGGTAGGCGAAACAAAGCCGTCAAGAGGCCCCGGCAGGCGTGAAATCGGCCACGGCGCACTTGCGGAAAAGGCTCTTGTTCCGGTAATTCCGAGCATTGAGGTATTCCCGTATGCTATCCGTGTGGTATCAGAGGTTCTTTCCTCTAACGGTTCTACATCACAGGGCTCCATATGCGGTTCAACTTTAGCTCTTATGGCTGCCGGCGTTCCGATTAAAGCACCTGTTGCCGGTATCTCCTGCGGACTTATCACAGGCGATAAGGGCGTTTACGGCGACTTTATGACAATGGTAGACATTCAGGGACTTGAAGATTTCTACGGCGATATGGACTTTAAGGTAGCAGGTACTCATAAGGGTATTACCGCTATCCAGATGGATTTAAAGGTTCACGGTCTTACACCCGAAATAATTAAGGAAGCTTTTGCAAAGACTCATAAAGCAAGAGATTATATACTTGACGAGGTTATGCTTAAGTGTATACCCGAGCCGAGAACAGAGCTTTCAAAATACGCTCCCAAAATGCTCACAACTACTATCAGCCCCGATAAAATCGGTGATGTTATCGGTAAGCAGGGCAAGGTTATCCAGTCCATTCAGGAACAGTGTGAATGCACAATCAACATTGAAGAAGACGGTCATGTTTATGTTTCCGGTCTTGATACCGACAAGGCAAAGCAGGCTATTTCGATAATCGAGCTTATTGCCAACGATCCTGAGGTCGGCGCAATTTACAGCGGTAAGGTAACCCGTCTTATGACATTCGGTGCATTCGTTGAAATAGCTCCCGGCAAGGAAGGACTTGTTCACATTTCTAAGCTTGACACCAAGCGTGTTGAAAAGGTTGAGGATGTAGTAGCTGTCGGCGATCAGGTTATCGTAAAGGTTACCGAAATTGATGACCAGGGCAGAATTAATCTTTCACGCAGAGACGCCCTCGTTGAGGTAAACGGCGCAACGGTTGACCCCGATGCAGACGATGTTCCACAGCCTCGCTCAGCAAAGCATGACGGCGGTCACAGAGAGCGTAAAGGTTTTAGAAAACAACATGATTGAGAGTGTCGAAAAAATAGACACTCTCTTTGACGGGGATACCGCACGCACGAAAATCAAAGATTTTCGGACTGCACTCTATCCCCGCCAATACCACCCCTGTGCCCTTGAAAAACCGCTGAATTGGCGTTTTTCGCTTATAACGTTTTTCTCCGCCGCACCTGTCAGCGGAAAAATAAAATGCGGCGTTTACGCCGCATAGAAATTTAATTATAGTTTTATCGAAAGACTTAATCGGCATTGATTTTATCAATGCCGATTATTTATCTTATAAGTTAAAATCCGTATGGTCAGTATTGCCCATACGGATTTTTCTACATATTATTTACCGCTGATATATTCATCAATCGCTTTTGCGGCGGTTTTACCTGCACCCATCGCAAGTATTACAGTTGCGGCGCCTGTTACTGCATCGCCGCCGGCGTAAACGCCTGTCCTTGAGGTTTCACCCGTTTCCTCATTGACAATAATTCCGCCCCGTTTATTTACATCAAGTCCTTTTGTTGTGGATTTGATAAGCGGATTAGGCGAAGTACCTATTGACATAATAACGCAGTCCGCCTCGATTTCATACTCACTGCCCTCAACCGGTATCGGTCTTGCACGGCCCGATTCATCAGGCTCTGAAAGCTCCATTTGCTGGCAGAGTATGCTCTTTACCCAGCCGTCTTCGCCCTCGATTTTAACAGGGTTTGTAAGGAATTTAAACGCAATACCCTCTTCCATTGCGTGTTCAACCTCTTCACGGCGTGCCGGCAATTCTTTTTCGGTGCGGCGATAAACCACCGTTACATCTGCACCAAGCCGTTTTGCTGTACGGGCGGCGTCCATAGCAACATTTCCGCCTCCGACGATAACTGCTTTTTTAGCATGCATAACCGGCGTTGCACTGCCGTCTTTATAAGCCTTCATAAGGTTATTACGGGTTAAAAATTCGTTTGCGGAATAAACACCGCAGAGAGCCTCGCCCTCAATTCCCATAAATCTCGGCAGTCCTGCACCAGAACCGATAAACACCGCCTCATAGCCCATATCGAAAAGCTCATCAACGGTCACGGTTTTTCCGATTATTACATCGGTATCGATTTCCACACCGAGAGCTTTAAGGGTATCAACTTCTTTTTTTACGATTTTTTTAGGCAGACGGAATTCGGGTATTCCGTAAACAAGCACACCGCCTGCGGTATGAAGCGCCTCGAAAACCGAAACCTTATATCCCTTTTTGGCAAGGTCTCCGGCACAGGTAAGACCTGACGGTCCCGAACCTACCACCGCAACCTTATGACCGTTAAACTCCGGCTTATTAACATTTTCGGATGCATGTTCATTGTGCCAATCGGCCACAAATCTTTCAAGTCTGCCTATTCCGACAGGCTCACCCTTAATACCTCTGACACACTTTGATTCACACTGTGTTTCCTGCGGACATACCCTGCCGCAAACGGCAGGAAGGCTTGACGATTCGGAAATGATTTTGTAAGCACCCTCAAAATCGCCTTCCTTTACCTTTTCTATGAAAGCAGGAATATGAATATTAACCGGACATCCCGTAACGCACGGCATATGCTTGCAGTTAAGACAGCGTGCAGCCTCTGAAAGTGCAGTTTCCTCGCTGTAACCGAGAGCTACCTCTGAAAAATTATGATTTCTTACATCAGGTGCCTGTACCGGCATCTCGTGCTTTTTAGGTTCCATATTAACAGCCATTATTACTGCACCTCCTTTTTGAATAAATTGCAGGTTTCTTCATATGAATGGCGCTCAAAGTCACGGTACATTGCGCCCCTCTTCATAGCCTCGTCGAAATCAACTTCGAATCCGTCAAAATCAGGTCCGTCAACGCAGGCAAATTTGGTTTGTCCGCCGACGGTAAGGCGGCAGCCGCCGCACATACCCGTTCCGTCAATCATTATCGGGTTCATTGAAACAACCGTTTTAACTCCTGCCGGCTTTGTTGTTGCCACAACAAATTTCATCATAACAAGCGGACCTATAGCAATTACCTCATCGTAATTTTCGCCTGCTTCGATAGCTTCCTTAAGCGGTGCAGTAACTACGCCCTTTGTGCCGTATGAGCCGTCATCCGTCATTATTGTAAGCTTACTTGAACAAGCCTTAAATTCATCCTCAAGAATTACTAAATCCTTATTTCTGAAGCCGACGATAGTATGAACTTCACAGCCTTCCTTGTGGAGCTTTTCGGCTATCGGGAGAGCAATGGCACAGCCAACGCCGCCGCCCACAACGCAAACCTTACGCAGTCCGTCGGTTTCGGTGGGTCTGCCGAGAGGGCCTGCAAAATCGGCAAGACATTCGCCGACGCTCTTATGATTAAGCTTTTCGGTTGTGGCACCGACTATTTGGAATATAATTCTTACGGTACCCTTTTCACGGTCAAAACCGGCAACGGTAAGCGGTATACGCTCGCCGTCCTCATCGGTTCGAAGAATTATAAACTGTCCCGCCTCTGCCTTTTTTGCTACAAGCGGTGCCTCAATGTCCATCAGCGTAACCGTAGGGTTAAGACTGCGTTTGTTTACGATTTTAAACATTTTTTGATATCATTCCTTTTATTTATTTACGGCAGTATCAGAAATCAACCTCAGTGCCGTAATATGTGCATTTAAATAATTTTGCCATAGTTTCGGGGTCAATCGCACGGGGGTTGGAGCCTGTGCAGGCATCGCCCACCGCATTTGCGGCTATTTCGTCAACCTTGGCGTTAAATTCTGCCTCATCAACTCCGAATTCCTTTAAGGTGTGCGGAATATTAAGGCGGTCATTCATAGTGTCAATAAGTGAGCAGAGACTCTCGATAAGTCCTTTATTGCTGTTGCCCTGAAGACCCAACATCGTTGCGATGTCGGCATATCTTTCTGCCGCTCTGCCGTCGTGTGCATTATACTTAATTACATACGGCAGATAAATTGCGTTTGCACAACCGTGAGGCAGATGTCTGTCCTTCATACTTCCCTCATGGAAAGCAGCACCGGTCTTGTGCGCCATAGAATGAACAATACCGAGCAGCGCATTTGAAAACGCCATACCTGCAAGGCACTGTGCGTCATGCATTGCGGCACGGGATTCACGGTTGCCGTTATATGAAGAAGGCAAATAAGCCGTAACCATTTCAATAGCTTTCATAGCAAGCGCATCAGAATAAGGGCTTGCAACGGTTGAAACATAAGCCTCAACAGCATGGGTCAGTGCGTCCATTCCGGTGTGAGCAACTAATTTTTGCGGCATTGTTTGTGCAAGCTCGGGGTCAACTATTGCAACATCCGGGGTTATATTAAAGTCTGCAAGCGGATATTTAATTCCCTTTGAATAATCTGTAATAACAGAAAATGCCGTAACCTCCGTAGCTGTTCCGGATGTAGAAGAAATAGCGCAGAATTTCGCCTTTTTTCTAAGCTCCGGGAAATTGAAAGGAATACAAAGCGATTCAAAAGTAACCTCGGGATACTCATAAAACGCCCACATTGCCTTTGCCGCATCAATAGGCGAGCCTCCGCCGATTGCAACTATCCAATCGGGTTCAAACTTCCTCATTGCCTCGGCGCCTCGCATAACGGTTTCAACCGACGGGTCGGGTTCAACGCCCTCGAAAAGTTCTACCTCAAAACCGGCGTCCTTTAAATAGCCTACCGCTTTATCAAGAAATCCAAAGCGTTTCATTGAGCCGCCGCCAACAACAACTATTGCCCTTTTTCCCTTAAGGGTCTTAAGGTTTTCCATTGCGTTTTCTCCGAAATAGATGTCCCTTGGTAAAGTAAATCTTGCCATAATAAATTCCTCCGTTCAAATATTACAGGCGTTGCCTGCTTCGGTGAATTTATTATAGCATTTTGCACTTTAAAACTGAAATATGATTAGCGTATATGTCTATATCATCAAGGTATTTCAATTTTTAACGCAAAAGGTTTGTTTTTTTACTCTTGTAAATTTTTGGGAAAAATATCTGTCACACAGACCCTGTTGCCGCTTACCTTGAATTTGACTTCAAATCCGGAAAATTCAAAACCGTATACCCTTTGTTCGTCACGGTGATATCTGGGTCTTGGGTCACAACCGAGCGTTTCACATAGCTGTACCGATTTATCTTTACCGAGCATTTTTGCAAAGCCTTCGGGCAATTCCACTTCAAGCTTTTTATCATACGGCTTATCGGCAAATCCGCAAACCGCACCGTCCACGGCGTCCGCATATGAAATATACGGCTTAATATCATAAATAGGAGTACCGTCAGACATATCAATACCGGATACATATAAAACAGGACCGTCTGCAGGATCATTCTCAATTTTTTCAAGCTTAACGGCAGACAGCGCTATTGGGTTCGGACGATACGGTGAACGGGTGGCAAACACGCCTATCCGTTCATTTCCGCCAAGTCTCGGCGGACGGACAGTAGGCGACCACTCCCCTTTTTTATGTGATTTTGAAAATCCCCAAATAAGCCATATATGCGAAAATTCACAAAGCTCTTTAACCGCAGAAAAATCACGGTAAGGAGGTTCAAAAATCACCTTGCCGGTAAGTCCTTTTACAATTCCGCTTTGTCTTGGCAAGCCGAATTTATCGGGAAAATCCGTCTTAACGGTAGCTATTACCTTAAATACAGTTTCCATTTTACGGTGCCCCCGACGCTTGAGCATGTGTCTCGGACGAAACTGCAGAAGATTGTGCCTCCGACGAATCAGTCGAGGACGAAGGCGCCGACGACGATGAAGCGTCCGACGATGTTACCGAGGAAGTTTCCGAAGATGACGCCGAAGATGACGAACTCTCAGAAGAAGTAACGGTATCAGAGGACGATGCCTCTGACGAGGTTACTGAAGAAGCCTCCGACGACGGTGTACTTTCAGAGGAAGAAGACTCTGCACTTGAAACAGGCTCCGAAGTAATCGGATTTTCAATCTTTCTGCCTTTTTTGTAATAACCGCCGCCGCTTTTGACAACATCATCGCTGTCCGCAAATTCTTTCTTTTCAAGGTCTTTGTGAACCTCTGACATTACGGCTTTCCATATTTTTGCGGCATTTCCGCCGGCACCCACTTCGCTTTGAATATCAAATCCGTACCAAACGGAGCCTACATAATACGGTGTTCCGGCAACCATCCACAGGTCTTTTGATTCACTTGAAGTACCTGTTTTGGCATACGCTTTCATTTTGTAATTGTAGCCTGCAATTCCGCCGCCCGTACCCTCACTGCCGTAAACAACCTCTTGTAGCAGATGATTCATTATAGTAGCGGAAGCAGGACTGATAACCTGCGTTCCGGTTTCGTCATAATCGAAAATGACCTCGCCGTTGGCTCTTTCTATTTTATAGTAGGTCGTAGGCTTATGATAAACGCCCTGATTGCCGAAAATCGCATACGCCGCAGCAGATTCTGTTGTGGTAAGTCCGTAATTTGTACCGCCGAGTGCAAGGGCCGCAAGGTTTTTATCCTCGGGCACTAAATGCTTGCAGTTAAGCTTATTCACAAGGAAATCATACGAAGTATCAATCCCGACTTCCTGCAAAAGCCTTACAGGGACGGTGTTCATCGATTTCCTTATGGCATAATTAAGCGATACCGTACCCTTATAATAGCCGTACCACTCTTTAGGACCGCTTTTACCTGTGCCGTAATAATTCTTTATAGGCTGGTCAAGCACACTTGAAGAATAGTTTACTATATCCTTATCAATGGCAAGGGCATATACGCCTATCGGTTTCATTGTAGAGCCGGGCTGACGGGGAGATTTTGTTGCACGGTTAAGACCCCTGTTAGCGGTTTTTTCGCCTGCGCCGCCAACTATTCCTACAATATGACCGCTGTAATCCATAACCGTCATAGCGGACTGTGCATGAACCTTTTCACCGTTTAAATTTTCCGCAGTCTGCGGAAAATAGGTATTTATATCCGTATAAACCTTTTCCATACTGCTTTGTATTTCCGGCTTAAGAGTTGAATATATTTTAAATCCACCGTTATAAAACATCATTGACGCAGTTTTTGTATCAAGGTTGTACTTTTCCGCAAGCTCATCTATAACCTGATCGATAAGTGTATCAACAAAATAGTTGTTTATTTCTATTTCATAATCGTCTTCCTGCGAATCGTCAAGCTTAAGCTTTTCGTTATATGCCTTGTCATATTCCTCGTAGGTGATGTTTCCGAGCTCTAACATTTCATCAAGCACGAGGCGGCGCCGTTTCAAATTTTGCTCAGCACCCTCTTCGGTTAAAGGATTGTACTTAGAAGGATTATTTGTTATTGCCGCAAGTGCCGCACTTTCGGTAAGAGTAAGCTCGCTTACATCTTTATTAAAGTAATAGTTTGCCGCAACCTGAACGCCGCAAATACCGTTTGCAAGCGGTATTGTGTTTAGATATGCCTCTAAAATTTCGGTTTTTGACAGCTTTCTCGTAATGAGCAAAGCTCTTACAATTTCACGGAATTTACGCATAGCGTCCTTATCACGATCGTTTGTTATGTTTTTAATCAGCTGTTGTGTTATTGTAGAGCCGCCGAATTCGGTTGAGTTAAACTTTAGAAGCCTGTTTGCCACAGCGCCTGCCGTTCTTTTCCAATCGACGCCGCAGTTTTCGTAAAAATGCTGATCCTCTATTGCGATAAAAGCCTGCCCTAAATACTCAGGCATTTTATCAATACCTACCCATATGCGGTTTTCGGTTCCGTGCAGACGCTGATATTCAAGCCAATCGCCCTTATCGTTCTGCACATATATAATGGAGGTCATATTGATCTCCATATTCTTAATATTTTCAACTATCTGATTTGAAGAAAAAAAGTCTATTTTGCGTTCGGACTTTATATAAGTCGGAATAACAAATATAAGGAATACAGTAGCTACTATAAGAAGCCCCGACAGAAAGACGGTCAGCTTTTTAAAAACCTTTTCCATACTTCATAACCTTTCAGATAATAATTTCCTTTAATTATAACACTACTTACCATATTTATCAAATATTTTTTAAACATTCATATTCTATTTATATTTTGGGAATATAATTCCTATAGTTTGGAGGTAAGTAAATGCTCAAATTACAGGATATTAAAAAGGACTATATTGTCGGTGATACTGCGGTTCACGCCCTTAAAGGCGTAAGCGTTGAATTCAGAAAAAGTGAATTTGTATCGATACTCGGACAGTCGGGATGCGGCAAAACCACACTTTTGAATATTATCGGCGGATTAGACCGATACACGGACGGCGACCTTTTCATATGCGGAAAATCGACCAAAACCTATAAGGACAGAGATTGGGATAATTACCGTAATCATTCTGTAGGTTTTATTTTTCAAAGCTATAACCTGATTCCGCATCAGACGGTGCTTTCAAATGTTGAGCTTGCGCTGACTCTTTCGGGCGTGCCTGCTGCCGAAAGACGGAAAAGGGCGGAGGAAGCACTTAAAAGAGTGGGTCTCGGTGACCAGCTTAATAAAAAACCGAACCAGATGTCAGGCGGTCAAATGCAGCGTGTAGCCATTGCGAGGGCGCTTGTAAACGATCCTGAAATCTTGCTTGCCGACGAGCCCACAGGTGCGCTTGACAGCGATACCTCCGTGCAAATAATGGAGCTTTTAAAGGAAATTTCAAAAGACCGCCTTGTAATTATGGTAACGCATAATCCCGAGCTTGCAAAGCGTTATTCTACAAGAATTGTGCGTCTGCTTGACGGTAATATTACCGATGACACAGACCCTTATTCGGGTGATGAAGAACAGAAAGCCGAAAAAAATGAGGGAAAACGCCCTTCTATGTCGTTCCTAACGGCGCTTTCGCTTTCACTTAATAACCTTATGACCAAAAAAGCACGCACATTTCTTACCGCCTTTGCGGGTTCAATAGGTATTATCGGAATAGCCCTTATACTCTCCCTTTCAAGCGGAGTGAACGCATACATTCAAAAGGTTGAGGAAGATACGCTCTCAAGCTATCCTATCTCCATAGAAAAGGCGGGAATGGATATAAGCCAGCTTGCAGGCGACCTTATGGGAAAAAACGAAGTACCCGAAGACCGTGACCCCGACAAAATTTACAGTAACAATATAATGACGGAAATGATGTCTACAATGGTAAACGGAATTTCGGCAAATAATTTGGAGCTTCTTAAAAAGCACATCGAAAAAACACCCGAATTTAAGGAAAATTCAAGCGAAATAGAGTGCAAATATTCAACGGTTATGAATATATATGACGAAAAAGGCAACCGAGTAAACCCCAACACCGTTTTTTCTACCGTATTCGGGGAAAATTCGATGCAGTCAAACGGATATTCACAAATGTCTTCTTTCTCAAATACCGAGGTTTGGACAAGGCTTTTTGATAATAAAGAGTTTCTCGACAAGCAATATGATGTTGTAGCCGGCCGTATGCCCGAAAAATACAACGAAATAGTGCTTGCGGTTGATAAAAACAATCAGATAAGCGATTATACGCTGTATTCACTTGGATTAAAGGATACAAAAGAGCTTGAAGAGATGATGAAAAAAGCTCAGGCGGGCGAAAAGATAGAACCGACCGCCGAGGTTTCATACTCCTATGACGATATACTGGGTCTTAAATTTAAACTGCTGTGTAATACCGATTATTCCAGCAAAAACGCCGACGGCACATGGACCGACAAAACAGATGACGCCATTTTTGTTCAATCACAGGTTGAAAAAAATGCCGAGGATATAACGGTTGTCGGCATAATCCGTCCTGCCGAAGATTCCGTCACATCTCAAACCAGCGGATTTGTCGGTTACAAAAGCGAGCTTATGGAACACCTCATTGATAAGGTGAATAACAGCGAAATAGTGAAAGCTCAAAAAAGCGACTCCTCGGTTAATGTACTGACAGGCAAGCCGTTTGAATCTGCGGTTTCGGATATGAATTACGAACAGCTTGTCGCTTATATATCCACACTTCCCGAAAACGAGCGTACCGAATATCAGGCATATATCGGACAAATGCAGGCAACCGGAATGGATAATGAGCAAATAGCAGAACGGTTTAAATCCGCTATGCAATCTAAAAGCGACGCCGCCACATATGACGGAAATCTCACAAAAATGGGCGTATCGGATCTTAATAAGCCGTCCGGCATAAACATTTACCCGAAAGATTTTGAAGCAAAGGAAACAATATCACAGCTTATAAGCGACTATAACACCACCGCTGCCGACAATGAAAAAATCACATATACCGACTATATCGGGCTTATGCTTTCATCGGTAACTACAATAATAAACGCTATAAGCTACATTCTTATAGCATTTGTAAGTATATCGCTTATAGTTTCATCCATTATGATAGGAATAATCACCTATATCTCCGTTCTTGAAAGAACCAAGGAAATCGGTATTCTGCGAGCAATGGGTGCCTCAAAGCGTGATGTATCACGGGTATTTAACGCCGAAACGCTTATCGTAGGCTTTACGGCAGGCGCAATCGGAATAATAGTAACCTTGCTTTTGCTTATACCCATAAATGCAATAATAGGCGCTATTACGGATATAACAGGACTTGCCGTATTGCCTGTCGGCGGAGCTGTAATGCTTATTGTTATAAGTATGTTGCTTACGCTTATCGCCGGACTTTTCCCATCAAAAATAGCCGCAAAGAAAGACCCCGTTACCGCTTTAAGAAGCGAATAAACGAAGCGAGCCGATCTGCAATAACAGCAGATTGGCTCGCTTTAATTCAGCCTTTTGCTTTTAACGCTTTTTTCTTTATTATGATAAGAAAAGAAATTAAAACCGCCGAAAATGTAATCGCCCATGAAATCGGATAGGAAATAAACAATCCCGAAAAGCTGTGATACTGCGGCATTGCAAAAACAGTATATATCCATACAACACGCATTACACAAACGCCCATTATTGTTATAATCATCGGTATTACCGATGAACCTATACCCCGCATCGAGCCTGTTATTGTATCCATAATTCCGCAGAGGAAATACGGTATTAGCATAAATTTAAGGCGTTCCATACCGTAGGCTATTGCCTCCGGCGAGTCTGTTATATATATTCCGAGTAAATTTTTACCGAAGATATAAAAGAGATTGCCGATAATAAGTCCTACGGCGGCAACCGTAGCAAGGCAAATCCAGGTTATCCTTTTAACCCTTTTAATATCCCCTGCGCCGTAGTTTTGTCCGCAGAAATTAAGCGCCGTCTGTTGAAATGAATTCATTGACACATAGCAAAAACCCTCAATGCTCGATGCGGCGGCGGCACCGGACATTGCCGCATTTCCAAACGAATTAACCGAGGACTGTATAAGCACATTCGATATAGAAAATAACGAGCCCTGAAGACCTGCCGGCAGTCCGATTTTTACCATTTTAGCCAACGCTCTTTTATGTATTTTCAGGTTTTTAATTATAAGCCTGCATGAATCGCTCCGTTTCATAAGAGCAACCAAAATCAGCACTGCGGAAACCGCCTGTGAAATTGAAGTGGCAAGCGCAACACCCGCAACATCCATTTTAAACGCCGCCACAAACACTATATTAAGAACCACATTAAGCACACCGGCTACCGTTAAAAATACAAGCGGAGAGCGGGTATCCCCTACCGCTCTTAAAACAGCAGAGCCGAAGTTATACAGCATACTGAAAATAATACCGCAAAAATAAATTCTCATATAAAGTGCGGAAAGTGAAAGCAGCTTACCCTCCGGCGTACCCATAAGCCTAAGCATAGGTTCGGAAAAACAAATGCCGACCGCCGTAAGAATAAGACCGCTTATTGCAGCCACCGGTATAGCGGTATGCACCGCATCGGAAGTATTTTCATCATTTCCTGAGCCTATACCTTGGGCTACCGCAACGCCGGCACCGACCGAAAGTCCGATAAAAAGATTTACAATAAGATTTGTAAGCGAGCTTGTTGCCCCCACAGCTGCAACCGAGTCACTGCCGCAGAACCACCCGACAACTATAAGGTCGGCAGCATTGAACAAAAGCTGTAAAATGCTTGTAAGTATAATAGGTATTGTATAAACGACCACATTTTTAAAAATAGGTCCCTTGCGTATACTCTGTGCGTCAAACTTCATAATTTGCCCCCATAATTTTAACGAATACATTATACCACTGCTTGCATACACAAACAAGTAGGCTGTTATATAAAAAACACGACTTGACAAGGCAGACAATTTGTGATAAACTTCTAATGTGTAAAGGCATTGACGGAAAGAGTACCGTTCGTCCCCTTTTTCAGAGAGAAAAACATTTTGCTGTGAGTTTTTCAAAAGCACGAATGAGAAAACCGTTCCCGAGCCGCTTTTCTTAAATTGTATTAAAGTAGGAAAAGCCGTTTTCTGCGTTAAAGAGAGTTTGGTCTTA
>JAFOYI010000041.1 GCA_017391425.1 Clostridia bacterium
CTCTTGCCTGTTTTCTTGTCATACTTCACCTGCTCCCCTAATATATAAAATACATTATACACGATAATATGCATTTTTTCAAGCGGTAAATGCATAAATTAAAGGCTTCCGCCAAACAAAATAACGGAAGCCTTAATTTGAAACTGTTTATTTGTCAAAACCGGGGTTGAATGCATAGAAGTTTTTACAGTCAAGCCTGTCGGTTGAGAGCCGCAACGCTTCGCCGAAACGCTGATAATGGACTATTTCACGCTCACGCAGGAATTTAAGAGGCTCTGTTATATCCGGGTCGTCAATCAGCCTTAAAAGGTTATCGTATGTGGTGCGTGCTTTCTGTTCGGCAGCCAAATTTTCATGCAAATCTGTAATAACATCGCCCTTAGACTGATAATATGTCGCCGTCCAGGGAGCGCCCGATGCCGCAATCTGATAAACCGCATTTGTATGGTCTACAAAATAAGGTGCAAATCCGCTTGCGTTAATTTCCTCGGGCGTCAGCTTTCTTGTTAGCTGATGAACCATTGCACATATCATTTCCATATGCGCCAGCTCCTCGGTGCCGATGTCCGTAAGAATGGCTTTCACCTCATCATACGGCTGTCCGTAACGCTGGGTAAGATAGCGAAGTGCGGCCGACGCCTCACCATCGGGTCCGCCATACTGGGTGATTATAATTTGTGCATATTTCGGATTCGGCGTTTTAATATTAACCGGATACTGTAATTTTTTCTCATACTTCCACATAGCTCAGCCCTCCATAAAATTGTTGTCCCACGGCCACGGACCGTCTATCCATTTCCATCTGTCCGATTCGGGTACATCCGAAAGGGTTTCTATATAATTTCCGAATCTGCTTTCGTATTCTTTTATAAGCTCACTGCGCATCTTTCTGTATTCGCACATAAGCTCCATAGCTTTTTTGCTGTCGGGATGTGTGTCTAAGAACAAAGCCAGCTCATAAAGCACAAAATCCGCTTCAAATATCTTTCTTCTGAGCATTGCTTTCTCGTTCATCTTCTTCTGCCTCCCAAAAACGGTTTATTAAGATTCGGGAAAAGCGTCCCGTTGCAAAAAGCCTCTTTAGGCATATACACCTCATCAAGCGGCTGCATATTAATGAATACCATTGTCAGAGGGTCGTTACACTTTTCGTTTTTTACGGGCGGATTACCTACGCAATTACGGTCATTGCATGTCACGGCTCTGTAAAAATCCGTTATATCAAACTGATTTCTTTCCATAAAAGCTTTCTCCTTTAATTTAATGACACAACAGCATATAATCGTTGTCCTATAATATTTTATTGTAATCATAAATTTGTGTTACTTAAGCTATTGCGAAAGTATCAATTAAAAATTATGAACAAATTGTTAATTCGGCGTTTTAGTTATTGTAATATATTGATTTTTTATTTATAATAGTGTTAATTGGGGTGATTTTGGTTTTTTGTAATTATCTTTAAACTTTTTGTCTTTCGGTTTAAAGTGACTACCGTAAAAACAAGTATTTTAAAACCCGTGGGAGGTGCGTTATTTTGTCAAATGTTTTGCCTAATCTGTATGTTGTCGGAATGGGAATCGGCGTAGTTTTTATAGGACTTATATCCATAATTATTTTATGTTATATAGTCAGTGCGATTTGCAGAGCCGCCCAGGGTAGTGACACATCGGAGTCCAAATCGGAACCGGTACAGTCTTCCGCTCAGGTTACAGCGCCGATAGAAAACCGTCAGGAGATTATCGCCGCCGTTTCAGCCGCTCTTGCAGAGGATATGGGAACCGACATTTCCGCAATAAGAATTTTATCGTTCAAAAAAATTTAAGAAAAGGTGTTTAAAATGAAAAAATACAATGTTACCGTAAACGGTACTAAATATGAAGTAACGCTTGAGGCTGTAGACGCCTCAGAAGTAAAAGCAGCCCCTGCAGCTCCCGCAGCACCTGCCGCTCCTGCTCCTGCCGCCGCACCGGCAAACGGTGAGACCGTTACAAGCCCGATGCCCGGAACAATACTTGCCGTTAATGTTTCAAACGGCTCTGTTGTTAAAAAGGGCGATGTTCTTTTAGTTCTTGAAGCTATGAAGATGGAAAACGAAATCCTTGCCCCCTGCGACGGTACGGTTGCGTCAGTAAATACAACAAAGGGCTCTTCAGTTGAGACCGGTGCCGTTCTCTGCGTTATAGCTTAACAGTCAGGAGAATTTGTAATGGACAAGATAATTGATTTTGCCAAAACCACCGGCTTTTATATGCTGTTCGGAAATTTGGCGGAAAATTGGGCATCGCTTGTAATGATACTTATTTCCCTTTTGCTTTTGTACTTGGGAATTAAAAAGCAGTTTGAACCGCTTTTGCTTGTCGGTATAGCTTTCGGCATGCTGCTTACTAATCTTACCGCATTTACAGGTGCGGAAAACGCTATGTACCACACTGATTTGTGGGCACAGTTTATGGATGAAACTTCTGAATTCTATCACAGCTACGGTCACATAATGTCAAACGGCGGTTTGCTCGATTTTCTGTATATCGGCGTTAAGACCTGCATCTATCCCTGTCTTATATTCATCGGTATAGGCGCTATGACCGACTTTGAACCCCTTATAGCAAGCCCGAAATCATTGCTTTTGGGCGCTGCGGCACAGGTTGGTATATTTGCTACATTTATCGGCTGTCTTGCTATGGCTTTCCCGGCAGAAGCTGCCGCTTCAATCGGTATCATAGGCGGAGCAGACGGTCCTACCGCAATCTATACCACTTCAAAGCTTTACCCCACACTGCTCGGACCGATTGCGGTTGCCGCATACTCTTATATGGCGCTTGTTCCGGTAATTCAGCCGCCTATTATGAAGTTGCTTACCACCAAAAAAGAGCGTTCAATCATTATGAAACCGCTTCGCAAGGTAAGTAAGACCGAGAAAATAATTTTCCCGATTGCGGTAACAATATTCGTAGCATTGCTTGTTCCCTCTGCAACACCTCTTGTAGGTTGCCTTATGCTCGGAAATCTTTGGAAAGAATCCGGCGTGTGCGACAGACTTTGCAAAACTGCACAGAACGAGCTTATGAACATAGTTACAATTTTCCTCGGTATTTCGGTAGGTGCTACCGCTACCGCCGAAGCGTTCTTAAATGTTCAAACACTTAAGATTCTTGCAATGGGCATTGTTGCTTTCAGTCTCGGTACTGCCGGCGGCGTTCTTCTTGCAAAGCTTATGAACCTGTTCAGCAGAAAGAACAAGATAAATCCGCTTATCGGCTCCGCAGGTGTTTCCGCTGTTCCTATGGCGGCACGTGTTTCGCAGAGCGTAGGTCAGAAAGAAAACCCCGCAAACTTCCTGCTTATGCACGCTATGGGTCCGAATGTTGCCGGAGTTATCGGTTCTGCAATAGCAGCAGGCGTTCTTATCTCGCTGTTTGCTTAATCGGGAGGATATATTAAATGGAAGAAAAAAAATTATATATAACCGATACTATACTTCGTGACGCTCATCAGTCTCAGGCGGCAACCCGTATGCGTATCGAGGATATGCTTCCTGCCCTTGAGCAGCTTGACTCTATCGGATATTGGAGTCTTGAGTGTTGGGGCGGCGCAACATTTGACAGCTGTATGCGCTTTTTAAACGAAGATCCTTGGGAGAGACTTCGTACACTTAAAAAGCATATGCCCAACACAAAGCTTCAAATGCTTTTAAGAGGTCAGAATTTGCTTGGATATAAGCATTATGCCGATGATGTTGTGGATATGTTTGTTAAAAAATCCATTGAAAACGGCATTGATGTTATCCGTATTTTTGATGCGCTTAACGATACAAGAAATATGGAACAGGCAATGAAGAGCTGTAAGAAATACGGCGGTATCTGTGAAGCTGCAATAAGCTATACGGTAAGTCCCGTTCATAACGACGAGTATTTTGTCGAGATGGCAAAAACACTTGAAAAAATGGGCGCCGATGTTATCTGTATTAAGGATATGGCTAACCTTCTGCTCCCCTATAATGCTTACTCGCTTGTTAAAAAGCTTAAGGAAAATGTCAATGTTCCGATTCATCTGCATACACACAATACCACAGGCACAGGCGACATGACATATCTTATGGCGGCTCAAGCCGGCGTTGATATTGTTGATACTGCGCTTTCTCCCCTTGCAAACGGAACATCACAGCCGTCTACCGAAGCGCTTGTGGCTACTTTGCAGGGTACTCCCCGTGATACGGGTCTTGACCTTATGAAGCTAAGCGAAATTGCCGCACACTTCCGTAAGGTTGCCGACAAGCTTAAAGCTGAGGGTATTCTTGACCCGAAGGTACTCAATGTTGATACCAAAACCCTTATTTACCAGGTTCCGGGCGGTATGCTTTCTAATCTTCTTTCTCAGCTTAAACAGGCTAACGCCGAAGATAAATACTATGAAGTTTTGGCAGAAGTACCGAGAGTCAGAGAAGACTTCGGTTATCCGCCGCTTGTTACACCTACAAGCCAAATTGTAGGCACTCAGGCAGTTCTTAATGTTCTTTCGGGCGAGCGTTATAAGATGGTTACTAAGGAATCCAAAGGTTTACTCAGAGGCGAATACGGAAAACTTCCCGGAAAGGTAAACGAGGAAGTCCGTAAAAAAGCTATCGGAGACGACAAGGTTATCACCTGCCGACCTGCCGACCTGTTAAAGCCCGAGCTTACCGGTTATGCCAAAGAAATGAAAGAAAAAGGCATTGGAAAATCCGAAGAGGATGTATTAAGCTATGCTTTGTTCCCGCAGGTTGCGGAGAAATTCTTTGCTGTCCGTGACGGTAAGAAAAATTCAAATATTGACGAAAACGGTGTACGCACACTAATCGTTGAAGATCTTTCGGAATAAAAGCCTTCGGGGTTGCGGTAAATAATCGCAACCCCCGAATTTTACATTATTAAAAACAGCATTAACATTTCTTTTACCTTGTTATAAATTTTTTCTGCGGTTGCAGGCGGAAGCGGATTTTCACCGAGTCCCAGTTCAACAGTAAATCCGGGGCGGTTGTATTCCGTTATAAACCAATCCTTAAAACCGCCGCCGTCTGCAATTCCTACCGGTGTATCAAGCGCATAGCCTGAAGATGTTGCCATAATTTCAGCCATTTTCTTTGACCTTTGCGGTATTTTGTCGCCGTAACTCCAGTATATTACCTCGCCCTGCGAATGAAGCGCCGCCGCTTGCCTGATTTTAACCGTATGGCAAAGCTCGGTAAGCGCCAGTGTTTCAGGCTCGCTTTCGGGCTTATAGCCCCCAAACCGTGTGGGACCGGGGCCCAATATCCCTGCTTTTATTTCCTTTTTCTTAAGCTCCTCCCAGCCTGCGTTGAAGTTATGGTTAATATCAACGCCCCGTAGGTTAGCGTTCCAGTGCGTAAAATCGCCGTAGCAAAGCCTGTTAAGCATGTTTGCAAGCTCACCGCACGCCTTTAAACCGTACAGCGATATTTCACAGCCGTCGGGATTTACACAGGGAACAAAAATCACACCTTTATTTAAAAGCGACCGCCTTGCGTTCAGTCCCCCGACATATCCGTTATTCTCATAAGCCTCGCTTAGCTCCTCAATAAACATCAAAAGTACAACCGATGTTATCCTTTCACTGCCGTGAAACGCCGCTGTAATCAGGCTGTATTCCTCAGCCGAGCCTATTTTAAGTGCGGTTATATCCCGTCCTCCGCAGCTGCGGCCTATTGTACTCTTTTTTAAAAAACCGTATTTTTCACATAACGATTCTATAATCTGCCGCCGCTCTGAATATCCGTATTCCATACCTTTAACAATTTCTGCCATCCGCTTTCACACTCCCATAAAACAATTATATTTAAGGAAGGTGCATTTAATGAATTTAGAAGAAAAACAATTATCTGCCGAATATATTTATAAGGGAAAAATCATCCGCTTGCGGCGTGACACAGCTCTTTTACCAAACGGAAATACTGCCGTAAGAGAGGTTATTGAGCATAACGGCGGTGTTTGCGTTGCAGCGCTTACGGAAAACGACGAGGTTCTGTTTGTAAAACAGTTCAGGTATCCGTATATGGAAACCGTAACTGAAATTCCTGCCGGCAAGCGTGACAGCGCTAATGAAGATCCCCTTGCCTGCGGAAAAAGAGAATTAAAGGAAGAAACCGGCGCTGAAGCCGCAAAATTTGTTCCGCTCGGTAAGCTGTACCCCTCACCCGGATATTGCGGTGAAATTATTTGGATGTACGCCGCAACGGGACTTACCTACGGCGAACAGCACCCTGATGACGATGAATTTTTAAGCGTTGAAAAAATACCGCTTGATAAGGCGGTAGATATGATACTAAACGGTGAAATAACCGACGCTAAAACTCAAGCGGCGGTTTTAAAGCTTAAAATCTTAAAGGACAATAATAAAATCTGAAAAAACAGCTTGCGGAATGTTCCGCAAGCTGTTTTTGTTTATTTACCTTTTACTTCGTCGGTCTTATAAATGAACTTAACGCTTCCGTCATATTCATCTGAAATTCCTGCAAAGGATTTATAAGATTTTGAAACATCAACCGTTGCTTTAACACGGTCAACAAGGTTCTGCAGGTCTTTTCCGGCAAGTCCGGTTATCTTGCTTATACGCTTTTCGTTAAGCTCCTTAATGCCGTCTGCAAGCTGTTTTGAGCCGGAGGCTAACTGTTCAACTCCGGGAACTAATTGTGATGTTCCCGATTTGAGCTGTTCGGCGCCTGCCTTAAGCTCTGCGGCACCTGCGTTTACCTTTGCACTTCCGTCGCTTGCGGTTTTTACACCTGAGGTGTAGGCTAACACGCCCTGATAAAACTCGTTATAGCTGTCAAGACTTGTTACTGCGGTTTCCACAGAGGGTTTAAGTGTTGCAAGCGCCGAATTTAAGCAAAGAGCATTGACCTTTGCATCGGCATTTGTATCGTTCATTGCGGCTAAAACAGTTTGGGCGTCGGTTGCCATTGCGGTAGCCGTTGCAATATTGCTTGTTGCCGGCTGACCGTTCTGATTTGACAAATAAGTGCATAATTTAGCTATCAGACCTGCCTGAACCGCAGATACGCCATTGCTTGTAAGATAATTCATAACATTACTGTCGGGAGTTATTGCGGTGTTTGCGCTTATTGTGTTTACAGCAGCCGCATTTGTAAGAACAGGTGCAATTTCAGCCATTGCTTCTTCAAGGGTCTTCCCTGCCGCAAGCTTTTCGGCAAGCATAACCTTTACCGCCTTATAATAAGCATCAGGCACATTGTTTTCCTTTAGCTTAGCTTCAAGAGTGCTGTCAGCTACTGCAATAAGCTCCGATTTTTGAGCATCTGTCGGATTGGTGAGAAGCGAATTAAGCTCTGACTTATAGTTTTCTTTAGTAAGCGATACCGTAATTCCGTTATCCTTAAACTGACCTGTTACAGTGGCAAGCAATGTATCAAAAACCTTTGCCGCACCGTCAGTAAGGTCGCCGTTTTTGGAAACAAGGGTGTTAAGTCCTGCGTTAAGCGCCGCCGTACCGCTTGCAAGTTCGCTTGTACCGGCAGCCAGCTTATCAACACCTGCCGCCAATTCCTTAGATTTTGAAAGCAATGTGGTAAGTCCGCCGTAAAGCTCCGAAGAACCGTCAATAAGCTTTGACATACCGCTTGTCAGCTCGTTTAACTGCGCCTGTAAATCGTCGGCAGTGTTGAGCTTTGAAGTATCAAATTCATTAAACAGGCTGTTTGTTGCAAGCGTTAAGGTTGTTGTGAGACTGAAGTTTTTAACATCGGCGGTAACCTCAACATAATCGGGTATCTCAAGCTTACTGCTGTCAATAGCGAGATTTTCCTTAAGTCCCGGAAGTGCAAAACCCGCAACGACCGTGCGGTCGCCGTCATTTATAAGCTTGCCGTTTGAAACCTCAACATTGCTGAATACATCGTTATCAAGCATAAGTCCCGTAAGCATTACAAACGGAACATAGATTTTTTCGGTTTTTCCGTCAATAGTCACTTCACTGTACTGCTTGTTGACATAATCAAATCTTATTGTAGCTTTGCCGCTTTTACCGGCAATTTCATCGGCAGAAACCGACCTGCCGTCAAGCTTATACGAAACCTTAAGGTCAACAGGCAATTCCTTGCTTATCGTACCCTGATAATAAATATCCTCGCCGTCTGCGTTCCATACACGCATATTATCGCTGTCCATTACATACGATTCATCGCCCTTGACATTCTTGACATCCTTAAGCTCGCTTTTATCCTTAAGATTTTTTTCACTTAGGCTGTTTTTAATCCAGTCGCTTACTATAATTTTCTTAACCGAACCGTCCGCATTTGCAATAACATATACTGTTTCGTCCTTTGCGGCTTTTGTATCGTTATTTTCAGTGTTTTCCGATACGGATGTTTGAGTATCTTCCGTATCAGCCTTTTTCTTTGTTGCGCCGATTGTCGCAGCGGTTACGCTTGTGCCGGCAATAATACCGGCGGCGCCTACGGCTATTATTTTAAGTAAATCTTTTCTTGCGGTTTTCATTACTTGTTACCTCCGTTTTCTTTCTTTGGTTTAAACCCGATGCTTGTTGCACAAATCACCTTATCAAAAAGTATAAACATTGCCGGCAGAATAAAGATAACGCATAGCATACTGATTATTGCGCCCCTTGCCATAAGATTGCATATTGAGCTTATTATATCAACATCGGAATATAATCCAACGCCGAATGTTGCGGCAAAAAATCCAAGTGCGCTTACCGTTATTGAAGGAATTGAAGTTTTAAGCGCAATGCTTACGGAAGTCTTTTTATCACCGCCGAGTGAGCGTTCTCTCTTGTAACGGGTGGTCATAAGTATTGCATAGTCAACCGTAGAACCGAGCTGAATTGTGCTTATACATATAGGAGCTATAAACGGCATTGAAGTGCCGAGCAAATGGCAGAAACCTAAGTTTATGAATATTGCAAGCTCAATTACCGAGACCAAAATAATCGGTAACGAGACACTCTTTAAAACAAGCAGAATTATCACGAATATTGCCGCTATTGAAATGGTATCGACTACCTTGAAGTCATGGTCGGTAATATCAATCATATCTTTAGTACACGGCGCCTCGCCTATAAGCATACCCTTACCGTCATATTTTTTAAGTATGGCGCTAAGCTGTGTAATCTGTTCATTAACCTCATCGGTTGCAGTTGCATATTCAGAGTTTATAACCATCAGCTTCCAATTATCACTTTGGAGGGTTGATTTCGCCTCATCGGGTATTACCTCATCGGGTATGCGGCTTCCGACAACCGATTCAAGTCCCAAGACAAACTTAACGCCGTCTACCTTTTCCATTTCACTGCTCATACTGCGTATAGCCTTACTGTCGGTATCGGCAGATACAAGGATCATATGTGTAGAGCCTACATTAAATTCCTTTTCAAGCTTTGTATTGGCAACCGAGCACGCCATATCTTCAGGCAGTGTTTCGGTCATATTGTAGTAAACTTCACTGTTTGCTTTACTGTAACACCAGTAAGCGGGTCCGACTAATATTAAGAAGATTATAAGGAAAATCCATGAACGCTTTACCACAAAATCCGTAAGACGTTTCATAGGCGGTATTAATGCCTTATGCTTTGTCTTTTCAAGAAGCTTGTCGCAAACAAGTATTAAGGACGGCAAAACGGTCACGCACGAAATCAGTCCAAACAAAACGCCCTTTGCCATTACAATACCCAAGTCCATACCGAGGGTATAGCTCATAAAACAAAGCGCTATAAAACCGGCAACCGTTGTAATGGAGCTGCCGACAACTGAGGATACCGTTGCCTTAATAGCGTGCGCCATCGCTCTTTGCTTATCGCCCGAATAGCGTTCCTTTTGTTCTTCATAGCTATGCCACAGGAATATCGAATAGTCCATTGTAACTGCAAGCTGAAGCACCGCCGCCAAAGCCTTAGTAACATAGGAAATTTCGCCCATAAAGTAGTTTGAGCCTAAATTAATAAGTATTGCCGCACCTATATTGGCAAGGAAAAGGAACGGAATTATCCAGTTATCCATAAATATCATCATGGTTACCGTGCAAAGCAATACGGCAATTCCTACATAAATCGGTTCCTCATGCTCACAAAGGTCTTTAAGGTCGGTAACAACCGCAGACATACCTGTTACATAGCAATTTTTATCTGCAATTTTTCTGACCTCTTTAATTGCGTCCATTGTTGTATCGGCTGAGGTAGAGCTTTTGAAGAAGACCGCAATTATCGTAGAGTCGCCCGAATTGAACGCATTATAAATTTCATCGGGAAGCATTTCCTTCGGTACTGATATATCCATAAGGCTGTCGTACCAGATTGCGCTGACAACATCGTCGACCTTTTCGATTTTTTCCCGCAAATCAGCTATCTGCTTATCCTCCATACCGTCAACGATAATAAAGGAGAATGTACCTTTACCGAAATCGTCAAGCAATATGTTCTGCCCTTTCATGGTCTCAATGTCTTCGGGCAGATAAGTCAGCATATCGTAGTTAATCCTGGTCTTCAACATTCCGAAAACAGAGGGCACCATAAGCGCCACTGTAATTATCAGAATAAGAATTCGGTATTTAACCACGCCTTTTCCGAATTTTATCATTTTCCCCACTCTTTCTATCTTTGTTTCATAATTTTAACGGTATAAAACGCATTAAACAGGTTTTGCAAACCGTCTGTAAGCAAGGATATACCTACAAAAACCATCAGTGCATTACTGCCGCCGAACGGTTCGATTATAAGTAAAAGTCCGAACACTGCACAAATTAACGAGCCCAAAAGTATCAGCCACCAATTTGATAAACCGAAACGCTTGGCATCAACCGCAGTTTGCAGCTTGAATACACCGTCTACAAGCACAAACACACCGATAATTACCGGCATAAATGTAACTACCCTGCTTGAACGCAACAGAAGTAATAACCCGAATATAAGGGTGAAAACTCCAAGCGCCAAATCGAACTGAAACGCAAGATTGTATAGGTCGTGTGAAAAATATCCGAGTATTTTTGAAATACCGTAAAAAAGTGAAATACCGCCTATTATCCTGCAAAAAATCAAAGCCGATGTAAATGGCTTTACAATAATGAATACACCTGCGGCAATAAGCAATGCCGAGCATATTATATAGCACCATTTTGCCTGTTTTATAGTCTTCATAAATCTTCCTCCCTTCGTTTTCCGTATTCCATTATATTTTAAAAACAAGCTTTTTTTCTATACGCAAAAAAAAGCTTATGCGTAAATTTTACGCATAAGCCTAAAAGTGTTCGAAAATCAGACAAATCACTTGATTTGCACAGTTTTTTCTGAATTTGAAAGTGTAAGTCGGATATTGCCGTCAAGCAAAACTCCAAGCCGTTCCACAGCGGCGTTCATATCGCCCTTCATACCGCCTGAAAGCCATTCAAGCACCATTCCGACAAGTGCATGGGTATAAAACCTTGCCATCAGTTCGATATCAAATTCGTCAGCCGCAATATCCCGTGCCTCTTTTTTAATAAAGTTAAGGATATTATTGTATGTAACCTCGTCAAGATAATTCTCAACCCGTTCACGGCTGATTGATTTATACAAATGATATATGCCGAGTCTGTTTTGTCTTACAAAGTCAACCGCCTTTAAAAAAGCGTCCTGCCAGGTGTCAAAACCCGATGTATCGCCCAATATATTCTGTGTTTCAATCTGAAACAGCTCGTCAACAAGGGCGTAAATATCCTCAAAATAATAGTAAAATGTATTGCGGTTCACCCCACAGCGGGTAACAATATCCTTTACGGTGATTTTATCAAAAGGGCGTTCTCCGATAAGCTCGATAAACGCATCAATAATTGCCTTTTTGGTAAACTGCGCCATAATGCACCTCATTTCCGAAAATGATTATATATCGAAAATGTGAAAAATGCAAGTATAAACCGTATTACTGACCAAACGGGAAATCAAAGGTTCCGCCTGATGAAGAGGAATTATCGGACGAAGTATTGCCCAAATTTATATCTGCGTTATAGCTTGACTCGCCGATATTTGCCTTTAAGGTTGCTTCAAAGCTTTTTTCGGCGCCTGATTTTGTAATAACCGTTAAGGCTATTTTATCGCCGGCAGAGCAATTTTCAATTATATCAAGCACAATATCGTCGGTTGTAACCTCTATATCGTTAATTCTTGTAATAATATCGCCCTCGCCGATTTTGCCGTAAAGATCGCTGTCTTCAGACACAGACGCTACATAAAGTCCCACATTGCTGTAGCCTGATATTTCAGCCGTAACGGAGTTGATTGCCGTATAGGTGATTCCGAGCTTTGCACGGCTTACAACCTTGCCGTTCTTTATAAGCTCGGAACAAATCCTTTTCATAGTTTTTGTAGGTATAGCATAGCCTACGGTGTCATAAACTACACCTGCAAGCTTTGAAGAAGTTATGCCTATTACCTGACCGTACATATTTACAAGCGCACCTCCGGAGCTGCCGGGGTTAATAGCACTATCGGTTTGGATAAGCTTTGCGGAATAGCTTGTGGTGGTTTTTACCCTTCTTGCAACCGAAGATATTATACCCTTTGTAATGCTCGACGCCTCCATAGCGTCGGTAGGACGACCGATTGCAACAACATTTTCGCCGTAAACCAACTGGTCCGAATCACCGAATTCAGCCGCTGTAAATCCGCTTCCTTCAATCTTTAATATAGCAAGATCGCTTATTTTATCGCCCGAAACATATTTTGCATCATACTGCTTACCGTCCGAAGTATAAACCTTAAATTTAGGTGCGCCGACCTCTGAATATATATGGTCATTCGTAACTATATAGCCGTCTTCCGAATAAAATACTCCGCTTGCCTGCGAGCCGTCTCCTGCGGTATTGTAAACGGTAATACCTACAACAGCGTCATTAACCTTTTCGTAAACCTGCGCCGCCGTCATTTCGTCGGTATCTGCCGGCTTGGCGGCAAGGTCGATTTTAACATTGCTTTTAAGCATCGGATTACTCTTGCTCTTACCCAAGAAATATCCGGTTGCCGAAGCTCCGGTAAGCAGTATTACCGCCGCCATTACCGCCGCAAAAATTTTAAGTCCCTTATTAATAGGTTTATAATCGTTTATCGGGGTAACAGGGCTGTAATTAATGCGGTTATAAACCTGCTCCGGTGCTGTTTCGGTGCCTGAATATTCGGCATTTTGATTTTCCGTACCGCCGTTAATTTCCGGCTCATTATTTAAAGAGCCGTTACCGTCATTTTCATTATTGTTTTCATTATTCATAAATTCGTTCATAATAAATCTCCGTTCTTATGATAAAGGAAGTGTAACGCTGAATTCGGTAAAATCGTTTTCACGGCTTGAAACCGTTACCGTACCGCCGTGTGCTTTAACAATGGTTTTAACTATATAAAGTCCGAGTCCCGTACTGTTTTTATTTGCAGAGCGTGATTTGTCAACCTTATAAAACCTATCAAACACATACGGCAATTCGTTTTCGGGTATTCCCTTGCCCGTATTTTTAATGGAAAATACAAGCTTTTTACCGTCTGTATTGGTTTTAAAATCTATGTTGCCGCCCTCGTTTACAAACTTTACGGAATTATCAACAAGATTATAAATAACCTGATGAATCAAGTCCCTATCCGCCGTAACCGATATGCTCTGTATTTCGTCAAGACCCGTAATTTCGATTTTTTTATTTTCTATTCGCTGTTCCTGACTTATAACAATATTGCAAAGTAATTCCCTGAAATCAAAAAGCTCCGGTTTTAAAACAAATTTGCCTGCTTCAAGCTTTGAAATACTAAGCATTGACTGCACAAGTCTTGAGAGTCTTTTAACCTCTTGCGATACAATTTCAAGATAATACTTCTGTTTTTCGGGCTCAATAGTACCGTCAAGTATTCCGTCTATAAATCCGCCTATTGTAGTCATCGGAGTTTTAAGCTCGTGCGATACATTTGCCACAAAGCTTTTACGCATTCCCTCAAGCTGTACCAAAGAATTTGTCATTTGGTTAAAGGAAACGGCAAGCTCGCCTATTTCGTCATCGCTTGTTACGGGTATACGCTTTGAAAAATCGCCCTTTGCCATTGCCTTTGATGCTTCCGACATCAGCTTTAAAGGCTTAGTAAGCTTATAGGTCATAAAGTAAATTGCAAAAAACATTACAATTATCGGGAAAGCCGAAGAAAACAGATAGAGCTTTGTTACAGTAACCATAAGCTCTCTTATAGCCGAAACGGGAGCGGTGGAAAACACGGTTCCCAATTTAGTTCCGTCACTGTTTTTTACAGGCTCGGAAGCAATATAGTGCGGTGAATCGTATATTTCAAGCGTATCAAGTATGAATGATTTTCTGCCGCCGTCATCAAGCAGCTCATTTTTCGGAATAATATGTTCGGAATGACTGCATTTCCCGTTCTTTATCCACTCGTCGCAACTGCAGAAAACTATATTACCTTTTGTATCGGCAAGGAAAATATCAACCGATGAAACCGAAGAAATCGCCTCTATCGTTTTAATAAACGATTCGGTTTTTAAATCGCCGCCGTCTAACTCCGATAAATAGTCGGTAACCTCAACACTGCATTTGCTAAGCGTTTCATACTTGCTTTTTGCAAGATAATTATTAAGTACAAAGGAAAGTATGGTCATCATTACCGTAAAGCTGAAAACGATTATCAGTGCGGTAGCAAAAAAGTATTTTTTAAAAAGCTTAAGCTTCATAAGCTTACTTTACCTCGAATTTATAGCCAACGCCCCAAACGGTTTTAAGCGACCACTGATCCGAAACATTTTCAAGCTTTTCACGCAGTCTCTTAACATGGACATCAACGGTTCTTGAATCGCCGTAATAATCAAATCCCCATACCTCGTCAAGCAGTTGATCCCTTGTATAAACACGGTTCGGATTGCTTGCAAGATGATATATTAGCTCAAGCTCTTTAGGCGGAGTATCGATTTTAACGCCGTTGACCTCAAGCTCGTAATTAGTCAGATTAATACGGAGCTTATCATATCTTACCTCTTGAATTTGTGAGGACTTCTCACTGTCATGGCTGCGGCGCAGAACCGCCTTAATGCGTGCAATTACTTCCTTGGTATCAAACGGCTTGCTTATATAATCGTCCGCACCGAGCTCAAGTCCGAGTATTTTATCAAAGGTTTCACCTTTTGCGGTGAGCATAATAATCGGCACCTCAGACGATTTTCTGATTTCACGGCAAACCTGCCAACCGTCAAGCTTAGGAAGCATAATGTCAAGCAGTATCAGATCGGGAGAATATTTAGCGGCGTAATCGACTGCCTGTTCACCGTCGTTTGCAACTATGGTTTCAAACCCGTCCTTTTCAAGATACAGCCTTAAAAGCTCGCATATGTTTTCATCATCATCTACAATAAGTATTTTATACTGCATAAAGTCATCCCCCTGTTTGTCCAATATAGTATAATAATATAATAATAATATTACAGGAATATGAATAATTGTAATAATTTTTTTACTCTGATTTGAAAAATATGTAACGGGCGATGAGGTTTCACCCGTTATTTTTATGACGCTTTCTTTAATTCATTATCGCTTACCGATTCGGCGGTTTTTAGCATATTCTCTGCAAAAATACCGTATCCGGAAGTAGGGTCATCGATTAACACATGGGTTACCGCACCTACAAGCTTGCCGTTTTGTATTAAAGGAGAGCCCGACAGGAGTGTTGTCAAGTAGGGACAACACGTGTTTTTATAAAATCTCTGAAACCCGCATAAACACCGGGTTTGTAAGCATTTTGGCTTTTTTCGGTGTTTTCGTTTTCTTAAGTACACTCCTATCAAATAACGAAAATGTTGTCCCTAATATCACTCACCCGTATAAAAGATGTCGGTGAATGTCGCATTATTTATCATTATAATATTCTTGAAATCCGAAAAGGAAAGGGGTATTATAACAAATGGATTTTAGTTTAAGCGATTTTTTATCAGTACTTTACGGTGAGCCTTATGATTGGGTTAAGTGGGTGCACAGAAATTTAAGTGATAACCACTGTCCCGAATGCCTGATGCTTGACGGCTGTTTTTTCAAAGGCGATAATCATCCACCTCACCCTCACCATCCGTTTTGCCACTGCATTTTGGAAAATATATCTCAAAGTGAAATTAAGTCACAGGCGACCGCCTTTGCTGCTTATCAAAAATTCGACCCATACCTATTTGACCCTGAAGATTTTTATAAACATGGCAAAAACAAAGCATTTGAAAGTTGGGGTTATTCAATTAATGATTCAAATTGGTTAAAAAACGAATTTGAAAAGCAGGCATTACAAAAATATATCTTGGGCGATTACAAATTAGGAAAATTAGACGAACACGGTCAACGACTAAGTATCGAAATCAAAATACCACGAAAAGATAAAGAAGGTTCTATATCTTTTACTACCGGTTGGATGGTTTGTCCAAACGGTAAAATCAAACTTAATACACCTTTAGGAGGTAAATAATATGAAATATCTTGATTGCGTAGAAGTAATAGTTGAAAAGGATAAATATGCAAAAGAAGGCGTTCACAAAGGAATGCAGGGAGTTATTTGGCTCGAGGATTCTATAGACGGAGCTTGGGATGTTTATTTTTCTCAGTATGGTGAAAAACCCGACATTGCAGAAATATCCATAAAAGAAGAAGATTTAAAGCTGTTGCCTAACGGGATGGATGCCAGAGTTAACGAAAGAATCAAAGCCGAATTTGGCGAGTAAACACTTAAAATACAACTTAAATAAGATTATTAAACAAACTATGTAACGGGTGAATTTATTTCGCCCGTTATTTTGAGACTTCTTCCTATCTTGTGTAAACCTCTAAAATGGTATAGAATAGAAATATCATTTTGGAGGTTAAAAATATGCCAAAGTACAAAGACAGCCCGGAGGTACGGGCAGCGAAAAAAGAAAGAAAAGAAAAGAAAAATTACGAGAGTTTCTATCACTGCTTGATGTGGAGGACATGAGCGACTTACGGTCGGTGTTCAAGGAAATGGTGGGAGAAGTGCTGGAAAGCGGACTCGAAGCGGAACTGGACGACGAGCTTGGGTACAGTAGGTACGATTACCGCAACAAGGAAACCGAAAACAGCCGCAACGGACACAGCCGAAAAACAATGAAAACCAGCGCCGGAGAGGTCGAAATCGCAGTACCGCGCGACCGAAACGGTGAGTTTGAAACTCGGCTTGTAAAGAAGAATGAAACAACACTCAGCGGGGACATAGAAGAAAAAATCATATCTATGTACGCTAAGGGTATGACAACGAACGATATATCTGCACACATTGAGGATATCTACGGTTTAGAGGTATCGGACAGCCTCGTCAGCCGTATAACGGATAAAATTCTGCCGGTGGTAAAAGAATGGCAGCAGCGACCGCTTGAGAGCATTTATGCCGTAGTCTTTATGGACGCCATACATTACAATGTCCGCTGTGAAGGGCGCATTGTGAAAAAAGCCGTATACATAGCGATAGGAATCAATATGGACGGAATCAAAGAAGCTCTCGGAATGTATGTGGGAGAAAATGAAAGCGCAAAATACTGGCTTTCAATACTTAACGGACTAAAAAACCGCGGGGTGGATGACATACTGATCACCTGCATTGACGGTCTTACCGGATTTCCCGAAGCCATATCTGCTGTATACCCGAAAACCGAGGTTCAGCAGTGCATTATTCATCAAATACGAAACAGTACGAAGTATGTTTCATACAAGGATATTAAAGCACTTATGGCGGATTTAAAAAAGGTTTACGGAGCCGTGGATGAAGAAACGGCGCTTTATGAGCTTGAGAATTTTGCCGCGAAATGGGACACCAAATACCCTAAAATTTCAGCTTCATGGCGGGCACACTGGGCGGAACTATCCACCTATTTCAAGTATCCGCAGTCGGTCAGAACGCTCATCAACACGACGAATGCAATCGAGAATTTCAATCGCCAGTTGCGTAAGGTAACAAAAAGCAAAGCGGTATTTCCGAACGATGACAGCCTTTTAAAAATGCTCTATCTTGCCCAAATGGATATTACCCGAAAATGGACCGGGAGACGCCGTGACTGGGGCGAAATTCATTCGCAGCTGGAAATTTTCTTTGCGGACAGACTGCCGCAGTAGCAGAAATCCCGGCACCTGTCAAGGGTAAAATGAACGGCTGCCGTAAAGCAGCCGCCCTTGACATGCCCCGCTATTTCTGCTAATATGCAATTATGGGCGGTAATCTGCCTTGCGACTTTCCCGCCCGATTACCATTCTGTATTTTATGCCATTTTCCGTGTTTACACAAATCATGAAAAAGAGCCGTTATTTTTTATGACGCTTCTTTTAATTTATTTTCATTTGCCACGCTTTGTGCCGTTTCGAGCATATTTTCGGCAAAAATTGCATAGCCGGTGGTGGGGTCATCGACCAAAACGTGTCTAACAGCGCCAATCAGCTTGCCGTTCTGTATTACCAGTGAGCCGGACAGGAGTGTTGTCAAGTAGGGACAACACTATTTTTTGCAAAAGCCTTAAAACCCACATAAACACTGGATTTGTGAGCATTTTGGATTTTTTAGGCTTATACGCATTTTTTGAGTACTCTCCTATCCGACTTTCAAAAATGTTGTCCCTAAAATCATTCACTCGTAAACATTTTAGAACTCACAATTAAATTCTATTTCTTCATCTTCTTCTGCTGCTTCTTTAAATGTTTCAATTATCTTTAAAACATTTTCTTTTAAGTTTTCTACCGCTTTCGTTTCCGGTTTAAAAACCACGGTTATATTTATTGGTGTTTCTATGAAACCGGTAAGCATATCCCACAAGCCATCTAAATTATTTCCGTACCATTCGGGCAAATTTAATTTTTCCTTTATTTCATTATGTAAATCCAAAGGATATTTACATTTTGAAAAATCAATAATAATATTTTTCATATATACTTTACCATAGCAACTTATTCTAACGCACTTTCAGGAATCATAAAACCAATTACACCCATAAGTACGCCTATACCAAACAGTATTGCTACTGCAATAAAAAAACCTTTTTTATGTTTGTAAAACCAATTTGAAGTGAAGAATAAGTAGCCCAAATAAATTGATGCTATTAGAAAATATAAGAAATAATATAGAAAGCCCTTCTCGCAATATGGTTCAAAACAGTAACCACAATCTTGACATAAAGCGATTGATTTATAGTTTCTATTACTTCTATATTTTTTACGCCATGATGGGATAATCCAACTATTTCTCGAATACGTATGATAATAATTTGAAGTTGACTTCGTTCCGGCTGAACGCATTTGAAATTTCAAATTATGACTTCCGCATTTCGGACAAGTTGGTTTGTTACTTTGCATAGTGTTATTATAACTCATAATCATAAACC
>JAFOYI010000042.1 GCA_017391425.1 Clostridia bacterium
GCGTGCGGTATAACAGATAAGGGCAGTGCCGTAATGGTGGGCGACCGCCATCACGATATAATCGGAGCGCATGAAAACAAAATCGCAAGCATCGGCGTTCTTTACGGCTTCGGGACCCGTGAGGAACTTGAAAGCTCCGGTGCCGATTATATTGCCAAAACTCCCGAGAAAATATTAAAAATAATTATAACAAAAAGCGTGTGAGAAAACTCACACGCTTTTATATTTATCGATAAATCGGGAAATGCGAGCAAAGCTCCTGAACCTCGGAAGAAATAGTTTCCTTGCTGTTTTCAAAATCATTTACCGCAAGACTGATCCATTTTGCGATTTTTGCCATTTCGGGTTCTTTAAAGCCCCTTGTGGTAACCGCAGGAGTACCGAGCCGCACGCCGCTTGTAATAAACGGACTTTGCGGATCGTTGGGAACGGTATTTTTATTTGCGGTAATATGCACCTCGTCAAGCCTATGCTCAAGCTCCTTTCCGGTTATTCCGTTTTTAATAAGCTTTAAAAGCATAAGGTGATTATCCGTTCCGCCCGAAACAATGTCAAAGCCCTCGTCTATAAGTCCGTTGCAAAGCGCCTTTGCATTTTTTACTATCTGAATTTGGTATTCCTTAAATTCAGGTGTAAGAGCCTCGCCAAGCGCAACAGCCTTTGCCGCAATAATATGCATAAGCGGACCGCCCTGTGTGCCGGGGAAAACCGCCTTATCTATCTGTTTTGCAAATTCTTCCTTACAAAGTATCATACCGCCTCTCGGTCCTCTTAAAGTCTTATGCGTTGTTGTGGTTACAACATCCGCATACGGAACCGGAGAGGGATGCACGCCTGCCGCCACGAGTCCTGCAATATGCGCCATATCTACCATTAAATATGCGCCGACCTCATCGGCAATCTCACGGCAACGCTTAAAATCGATAATTCTTGAATATGCGCTTGCACCGGCAATTATCATTTTCGGTTTACATTCAAGCGCTATCCTTCGCATCTCATCATAATCTATCATCTCGGTTTCGTCATTAACGCCGTACGGAACAACATTAAAATATTTACCCGAAATATTCACGGGTGAACCGTGTGAAAGATGACCGCCCTGCTGAAGATTCATACCCATTACGGTGTCGCCCGGCTGTAAAAGGGCAAAGAACACCGCAAGATTTGCACTTGCTCCGCAATGAGGCTGAACATTTGCGTGTTCTGCACCGAAAAGCTTTTTTGCTCTCTCACGGGCAATGTTTTCCACAACATCCACGCACTGACAACCGCCGTAATAGCGTTTGCCGGGGTACCCCTCGGCATATTTATTTGTAAGCACGCCGCCGGCAGCTAAAAGCACCGCCTTTGAAACTATATTTTCGGAGGCTATAAGCTCTATATTGTGCTGTTGACGCACAAGCTCGTCATTACAAGCAGCTGCCACCTCTGCATCGTAGTTTTTAAGCTCTTCAAAAAAATTCATAGTTAAATTTCCTTTCGCCTATACATTTAATTCTACTTCAACTTCGTCAGTACCGTATTTTTTCAGTATCGGTTCTATTATATTGCTCACAAATTCCTCGGTTTGGGAAACACATCTGCCGATATACTTTACCGGGTCAAGCTCGCTTAAAATTTCTTCCTTTGTAAGCGGTATTCTTTCATCTTCCGCAATGCGGTCTATAAGATTGTTCGGCTTACCCTCCAGTTTAACTCTGGCAGCCGCCTCATGCGAATAAACCCTGATAATCTCGTGCAGTTTCTGACGGTCTCCGCCCCGTTTGACCGATTCCATCATAATGTTTTCGGTAGCCATAAAAGGAAGCTTTTCCATTACCCTCTTTTTGATAACATTATCGTTTACAACCATACCGGAAGTTACATTGATATATATGTTAAGTATTGCGTCTACCGCCAAAAATGCCTCGGCAACTGAAATCCGTTTATTCGCACTGTCATCAAGGGTTCGCTCAAACCACTGCGTACCGGCTGTCATTGCAGGGTTTACCGCATCTGCAATTACATATTTGGAAAGTGCCGAGATACGCTCACAGCGCATCGGATTTCTTTTATAAGGCATAGCCGAAGAGCCTATCTGTTTTGTTTCAAACGGTTCTTCCATTTCTTCAAATGACTGCAAGAGTCTTAAGTCGTTTGAGAATTTATATGCGCTTTGTGCAAATCCGGAAAGCACGGAAAGGAAATACGAATCGACTTTTCTTGAATAAGTTTGTCCCGATACCGGAACGCACTCATTAAAGCCCATCTCCTTACAAATAAGCTCTTCAAGCTTTACAACCTTTTTTTCGTCACCGCTGAAAAGCTCCATAAAGCTTGCCTGTGTACCCGTAGTTCCCTTAGAGCCTAAAAGCTTAAGTTTTGAAAGCTGATAGTCAAGATTTGCAATATCCTCGGAAAGCTCATACGCCCACAAGGTCGCCCTTTTGCCGACTGTTGTAAGCTGTGCCGGTTGAAGATGCGTATAAGCAAGGCAGGGCATATTCTTATATTTAAGCGCAAATTCCGAAAGATTTTTAAGTACCGCCGCCGCTTTTTTTCGGATTAAAAGAGACGCTTCTTTAAAGATAACAATATCGGTATTGTCGCCCACATAACAGCTTGTGGCGCCCAAATGAATTATCGGTTCGGCTTTTGGACACTGTACGCCGTAAGCATACACATGGGACATAACATCGTGCCTTACTTCCTTTTCCCTTGCCTCGGCAACATCATAATTAATATCATCCTTGTGATTTTCCATTTCCGAAATCTGTTCATCCGTAATATTTAAGCCTAATTCTTTTTCGGCCTTAGCTAAAGCTATCCACAGTCTTCTCCAGGTTCTGAATTTAAAATTCTGGGAAAAAATATACTGCATTTCCTTTGATGCGTATCTTGTAGATAACGGCGATATGTACATATCCTTACTGTCCGGCATAATAATTCTCCTTTTTATTGTAATATACTGTTATATTAATATGTTATGGGTGTGCGGAACAAAGCACTCATAACACAATCAACTATAAAGAGCGATAAAACGGCGACACATGGCGCCCTTATTAATGTTTTATCGGTCTTAATAAAGATTTTTTCCGAAAACGGCTCTAAAATGTAGTGAAAAAACAATCCTAACAAGCCGAAGCTTACAACGCTTCTAAAACAAATTATTCCGTTTATATTTAAAAACAATCCTCTGTAATCCCAAAGCCGCATATCAAACAGCTTTATACCCGCAAAGCCTATTATGTATTCAACCACTCCGGTAATACCTATGCACAATAAAAACAGCAAAAACGGATTTTTCTTAAGCGGCTTCATTGCATAAATACCGATTGCACCTATGCCGTATATCGGAAGCCAGGGACCGTAAAGTATTCCCCTGTTTCTAAGCATACCCTCGGTCACGGTGTAAAACACTTCTTCGTAAAGCCAGCCTACAAAGCAACCGGAAATAAATATCAAAAACATATAACATAATCTGTCCGCCGTAGCTCCGTCTGTTTTTTCCGTTATTTTTTCAATTACCTTATCTTTAACTAACATAAACTATCCTTTTTGAATTTTAAAAAATCCTCAACCGCCCTGTTAAATTCCTCCGCTCGTTGTGCCGGTAAAGAATGTCCGCCGCCTATAAATTCAAGCTCGGCATCGGGCAAGCTTTCCGCAATAAGCTCTGTGTGCGATTTTTTTATAAGATCATGCGTACCCGCAACAACAAGGGTAGGAACCGTTACGCTTTTAAGCTGTTGCGGTGTTATGTTCGGTTCGTTTACCATAAGACCGAGTATCTCGGCTTTTGCGGCCGCCGATTTTCTTTTTGCCGCAAAAAGCTTTACGGTTTTATAAGCAAGCTCAATAGGTGCCTGAAAATATCGCTTTACCCCATCAGGTGAAATATTGCCGCCGCAAAGAATAAGCCTCTCTATCATTTCCTTGTGCTTCAGTGCAAAGCAAAGCGCAATATTTGCTCCGTCCGAAAAGCCTAATATATCTGCCTTTTTTATATCATTTTCAGTCATAAAATCATATAGGTCATCGGCAAATCTTGAAATCGAGAATTCTCCCTCTCCCCTTGCGGATTTTCCGTGTCCCCTTGTATCAAGCGCATACACCTTACGGAATTTTGAAAAATATTCCGTCTGTCTCGAAAAATATCCACAGTTTTCACCGTTCCCGTGTAACAGAATAAGGGGAAAACCGTCGCCCTTGCAAATAAAATTCAATTTAATATCCAACGCTCTCCCCCTTTTCAAGCTTTACTTATCGTCACCGTCAAGAAATTCCGAATCAATTTTAAATCCGCCGTCAAAGCCGTTTTCAATATGCGGAATTTCCGTTTCTCCGTTATCGTCAAGTATGCTTTCCTTTACGGTTTCGGGGAATCGTTCCGCAAGCAGTTTTCTCGTATCCTTGCGGTCCTCAAGGCGCCACTTTGAAATCAGCATATCGCCTTCAGGGTAATAATCGTCAGACGAATGTTTTTTTCTGTAAATGCTGAAAATCAGAATATAAAGCAGCAGCACTGCACAGGCTCCGCCCGTTATCATAAGTCCGTTTGCAAGACCGGGCGTTCTGTATTCAAAACGGATATCGCTCGTACCTTTTCCGACCTTTACCGCCATAAAGCCGACATTTACCTTTTCAATTTCTGCCGGTGCGCCGTTTACATATGCCGTCCAACCCTCGTCATAAGGAACAGAGAAGAAAACCAAATCATCTTTATCCCTTTTGACCTGTGCCGAAAAGCCAGTGTTATCTCTTGTAAACGAAATTGCGGCGGTACTTTTCAGCTGCTCACAATCATACTCCATTGTATCGTCCGTAAGCGAAAGAGTAGTACCCGATTCATAATCGTAAGGCGGTTCCTCAAGAGTTTCTATATCGGTAAGTATGTCGCCGTATTTTTCTATCTGCTCATCATCAAGGAGGATTGCTTTAAGCATAAGCTGTGTGCGGTTTGACTTTGAGTATGAATCGCAAAAATCATAACTCATATAGTAATTATATGAAAAACCGAACGGCACATAGTTTTCATTTTCGTAAATGTAATATCCGCCGCTTGTTTTCACATATTCATATCCCGGCATGCGTGGCTCGTCATTATCGTCAAGAAAGCTCTCCCCATCCTTGCGGTTAAGTAAATATTTAACCGACAACAGCGGACGGAGTGCCGGCTGTTTTGTATCGGGTCTGCTGCCGACACTGCGTTCAATTCCGATATAATCGTAAAAATCAAAAATTGATTTCGGAACCACGGAATGAAAAGCGTTAATTCCGGGAAGTCCCAAGTACATCGAGGTATTATCAACCCCGTCATACACATCCACACGGTAATTGTCGCTCTTTTCGAGGTCTACACTGCCCTCAATAAGCTGGTCTATCATAACCGATTTAATCTCATATGAATGAGACCTGCCGCAGGCTATAAAGAAGTTGCCGTAAACCGCAGATATAATGCAAACACAGGCCACTGCACCCTTATAAAAGCCCTGTCTGTCGGTTTTAAGCGTTTTAAGCAGCATACCGAGAATTATTAGACCTATAACAGCAATAGCGCAGGTTATCCAATAACGGAAGATATACATTCCGTCATCACTTTGCGAATAAAGACCGAAGATAAGCTTATCGTCCGAGTCCTTTTGCGGGAAAAATCCTATTACAAAGGTTATTGCCAGCGTTATTCCCATAACCCACTTGTAAGCAGATGACCAATTTACGCTGTCATCCTCGGTAAGCGAAACCGTTGCAAGACACATCATAAGTATCGGCATATAAAACCATCTTGCATAGTAAGCGGTGTTAAACGCATAAAACGCACTGTTAAGTATCGGCACCATAGCCATAAATATACATATACCGATTACCCTTTTAAGCCAACTTCCCTTACGGTTTGAAAACCACGCAAAAACGCCGACCATACTGAACACCGGCAGCCAACCGCCGAGCGATGACCACTTAACATCTGCCGAGGGGAAGAAAACCGGCCTTGCCGGAATATCCGGCGGAAAGAAGAAACATTCAATAATATTTCCGTATATCTGCTCCTTGCCGTACATAATTGCGCTCCAACCGAGGAGTACACTTGATACCCGTTCATTGCCGATAATGGCAAATATACTCGGCATAAGTAAAAATGCAGACAGTGCAAGACCGAGGACAGCCTCAAATATCAGAACAAAAAATCTTGAAATTTTCGGTCTTATTGCCCCGGAGAAAAGTCTCACAAAGAAGTATATAACCGTGAATACAACCATTCCGAAGAAGAAGAAATAGTTTATCACCGCACAAAGTGCAACCGTCAATGCAAAAACAAATCGCTTGTTTTCCGTTATAAGCAATTCAAGCTACAAAAGCAAAAGCGGGAAAACAATTATCGCCTCGTGAAAATGGTTGAAAAAGATATTGTAAACCGAAAAGCCTGAAAACGCATATAAAAGCGCTCCGAGTCTTGCCGCCCCGGGAGTGCGTGTGAAACGCCTTATATAGCAGTAAGAAGTAAATGCGGCACAGGCAAATTTAAGTATAAGCAGCGGTCCCATAAGGTACGGAACCATCCAGTTCGGAAAAGGTATAGTAAGCCAAAAAAACGGACTGCCGAGCAAATAAAAACTGTATGAGCCTACAAAGTCAGCACCGAGGTCCGTAGTCCAGCTCCAGAAAATATTGCCTTCCCTTACAGCCTTATGACACTGCTGATAAAAAGGTATTTGCTGAACATTAAAATCACCGTAAAAGGTGAAATATCCCTCTCCCAAAATTATATACGGCACAAAGAGTGCCGCCGCCGTAACAAGCGCTATAATAAATGTAGAAAGGTATTTTTCTTTTTGGGGTCTTAAAGCTGTCAGCTTTGCCCGTGAAAATCCCATTAAAATACATCCTTTTAACAATTTAGTTATTGATATTATAACATTAAATGTTATAATATTCAATAAAGGAAGTGAATATTTTGCAAAATCATTTTTTCGCTATGATGTCAAGAATGAAAAACATATACCGTTGGGGACTTATGCGCAATACAAGACGGGAAAATTTAAGCGAACATTCGCTTGAAACCGCACAGATAGCCCACGCCCTCGCACTGATAGGAAACAAAAGATTCGGAAAAAATTACGACCCGAACTATGCCGCAACCGTTGCCGTTTATCATGACAGCACCGAAATAATAACCGGTGATATGCCGACACCTATAAAGTATTATAACGATGAAATAAAAACGGCATACAAGCAAATTGAGGCGGCCGCAGGTAAAACCCTTACCGATATGCTGCCTGACGATTTAAAAGGAGATTTTGCCGCAATTTACAATCCCGACAGCGAAACCGAAAGAATAGTAAAAGCCGCCGATAAGCTTTCAGCACTTATAAAATGTATAGAAGAGCTTAATATGGGCAATATGGAATTCAGTGACGCAAAGGACACAATAACCACGGCAATAAAGAATATGAATTGTCCCGAAGCGGACGCATTTCTCACGGAATTTATACCGAGCTTTTCATTATCGCTTGATAAACAAAGGGAGGAAAAATAATTATGTCTACACCTCATATTTCTGCCGAAAAAGGCGATTTTGCATCTACCGTTTTAATGCCCGGCGACCCTCACCGCTCCGCTCTTATTGCAAAGAGCTTTTTAAGCGGAGCAAGGCTTGTGAACGATGTAAGAGGAGTTCAGGGATACACGGGAACATATAAGGGCGTTCCTGTATCGGTTATGGCAAGCGGAATGGGTATGCCCTCAATAGGCATATACTCATATGAACTTTTTAATTTTTACGGAGTTGAAAACATTATAAGGGTAGGATCCGCAGGTTCTTATAACGAAAAAGTCAAAGTTCGTGATATTATTATAGCGCAGGGTGCCTGCACCGACTCTGCGTATGTTGAGCAGTTCGGTCTGCCAGGAAGCTTTGCGCCCATTGCGGATTTCGGACTTTTGGAAACAGCAGTATCAAAAGCCCGTGAGGCAAAGCTTAATTTTCATGTAGGCAATGTAATTTCAAGCGACAGATTTTACGGAGATACGGACGGACTGCCCGACCGTGAACAGCCCTGTCGGCTATGGGCGAAAATGGGTGTTCTTGCAGTTGAAATGGAGGCGGCGGCACTTTATATGAATGCCGCAAGAAGTTCTAAAAAGGCCCTTGCAATATGCACCGTCTCCGACTCGCTTATAACAGGAGAAGCCCTTTCTGCCGAAGAAAGACAATCCTCATTCACCGAAATGATGCGGCTTTCGCTTGAAACCGCAGTTTCTGTTTAACGGTGGCTTATATGACTGTTAAGGAAAGACTTTTGCCAATTCTGTTTGAAAACAGAGACAGGTTTATTTCGGGCGAAGAAGCGGCGGAAGAATTGGGAGTAAGCCGCACGGCTGTGTGGAAAGCCATAGCGTCGCTTAAAGAGGACGGTTATAAAATCACAGCCGTCACAAATAAAGGCTACCGCTTAGAGGATGACTGCGATGTTCTGAGCAAAGCCGAAATTGAAAGGCTTATCGGTCCTCTTGCGGACAGGCTTACTATAACCGTAAAACAGACCGTGACCTCAACAAACGCGGTATTAAAGGAAAAAGCAGACGGACTTCACGAGGGTACCGTGCTTATAGCGGCAGAGCAGACCACGGGCAGAGGAAGATTTACAAGAAAGTTCTATTCTCCGTCTGGCAGCGGAATTTATATGAGCATATTTTTGCGTCCCTCCCTTTCCGCCGCGGATTCGGTGCTTATAACAACCGCGGCGGCGGCGGCAGTCGCTCTGGCGGCAGAAGAACTGAGCGGCAAAAAAACCGGAATTAAATGGGTAAACGATGTGCTTATCGGCGGCAAAAAAATATGCGGTATTTTAACCGAAGCGGCGCTTGATATAGAAAGCGGAAGGCTTAATTACGCAGTTCTCGGGATAGGTCTTAACGCCTACGAGCCGGACGGCGGCTTCCCCGATGAAATAAAGGACATTGCCGGCGCAATATTCGAAAAAAAAGGCGGCTCGCTTAAAAATCAGCTTGCCGCAAGGGTTCTTACATACTTTTTCCGATTTTACGATACGCTTGAGAAGCGTGATTTCCTTAAAATTTACAGGGAACGAAGCATTGTTACAGGCAAAAAAATTCTTGTTGTATCCGCCGATAAAAAAATTCCGGCTACGGCAATAGGGATAGACGAAGACTGTCGGCTCGAGGTTTTGTATGACGACGGCAGAAAGGAATTTCTTTCCTCGGGAGAAATCAGCACAAAACTTTTGTAAATGCTTGCAAAATATAAGCCGATATGATATTATTATGTAAAAGTATCGTCAAATCAAAGGAGAACAAAATGCCAGAGGATAATAACAGCAACGGTATAAATAACAAGCTTAATATAAAAGATATAATGCTTACGGCGCTTAACAGATGGTACATACTGTGTGCCGTTCTTGCCGTTTGCATTGTAGTCGCCCTGTTTTATTCTTATTTTGTTGTTACGCCGCTTTACAGTTCAACCGGTAAGATATATCTTACAAATAAAGACAGTGAGAAAATAAGCACCAGCGAAATTGCCGTTTCATCATACCTTACAAAGGATTATGAAAATTTAATTACCGACCGTGTTGTGCTCGACGAGGTTTCAAAAAAGCTCGGCAACAAGTATTCATATGCTGAGCTTAAAAATGCAGTCTCGCTTGTAAATCCCGAAGACACCCGTTTTTTGGAGATAACCGTAACAACACCGAGTGCAAATGATTCAAAGAAAATCGTTGATACAATATGCACCGTGGCTCAGGAAAAAATAATTGAGCTTTTAGGCATTGACCGTGTTGCGATAATAAGAAACGGAAACACTCCGCAAAATCCCTCATCGCCTAATATAAGGCTTAATCTTATTAAAGCTGTTGCCGTAGGCATATTGCTGTATGCGGCTGTAATCATCGCAATAGTTATGTTTAACGATAAAATCACCACCTCCGAAGATGTGGAAAAATATCTCGGCATAAGCGTTCTCGGAAATATTCCGTATCAGAA
>JAFOYI010000043.1 GCA_017391425.1 Clostridia bacterium
ATAGCCCCAGTTGATCTTACCGTTTTCCACATAGTAGCGTTTATTACCGTATTCTACAATACCCGTATATCCGGAGCTGAAAATACCGCACTCTATGTAATACCAGTCTTCATCGAGCTGCACAAGGCTTGTAAAGCCCCAGTTAATAATGCCGTTCATAACATAATAGCTTGTTCCGTAGAACTCGGAAAGTCCTGTGTAATTCCAGTTGAGCTTTCCGTTTTCGACATAATACCAAACGCCGTAATAGCAGGTCAGACCGGTATAATTCCAATTTATCGTACCGTTTTCAACATAAAAGAACCGTCCGTCATAAGCCGCAAGCCCGTTGTAATTACGGTTTAATGCGCCGTTTTCTATATAAAACCAAATCCCGTCAATTTCGGTAAGCCCCGTGCGGCTCCAATCAATAGTACCGTTCTGCACAAAATATGAAGTGCCGTAGTATTCGGTAAGTCCTCTGTACCCGGTGTTTAACGCACCGTTTTCAAAATAATACCATATACCGTTTATTTCCTTAAGACCGATAAGCTTATCATTCATTATGCCGGCTTCTATATAGTATCTCGCTCCCATATATTCCGCAAAGCCGGTGTAGCCCCAATTAACAGTGCCGTTTTCTACATAGTACCAAGTGCCGTAGTATTCGGTAAGCCCCGTGAAATTCCATTTAAGAGCGCCGTTTTCCACATAATACCATGTTCCGTAGTAGTTGGTAAGACCGGTATATCCCCAGTTGACTTCACCGTTTGTAACATAATACCAAGTGCCGTTGTATTGCGTAAGCCCCGCATAGCTGCAGTTGAGCACTCCGTTTTCTATATAATGCCAAATTCCGCGGTAATATGTAATGCCGGTATATCCCCAGTTAAGTATTCCGTTTTCAACATAGTACCAAGTCCCGTAAAAATTTGTGAGACCGGTGTACCCCCAGTTGAGCTTTCCGTTTTCAACGAAATACCAAGTGCCGTAATAGCAGGTAAGCCCTGAATAATTCCAGTTAATAGTGCCGTTTTCAACATAGTACCATGCTCCGTCGTAAGAAGCAAGACCTGTGTATCCCCAGTTGAGAATACCGTTCTCCACATAATACCAGGAACCGTAATACTCGGTAAGGCCTGTGTATGAGGTGTCGGTATAGCCTTCGTCGCCGTAGTACCATACCCCATTGCCGTCCTGTCTTAAGGAATAATTGCCGGCGGCAAACGCACCGAAAGGAACAGCGGCAAGAATTAACATTACCGATAATAATATCAACAGCGCTTTTTTCATAATTTTTCCCCTCTTTATCCATATTAAAAAAGTCCCGATACTCCATAGCTTATCGAGACGATTGGTTGGCCCGCCTGAAGGGATTCGAACCCCCGTTCTTCAGAATCGGAATCTGCTGCGTTATCCAGCTGCGCCACAGGCGGATATAATGGGGGATGATTACTCATCCCCGTTTTTATTAATCTTCGTAACCGTTGGGGTTATTTTTCTGCCATCTCCATGTGTCTTCGCACATCTCGTCTATCCCGTATTTTGCGGTCCAGCCGAGGACGGTCTTTGCTTTGTCTGCGTTTGCGTATACCTCGTCGGGGTCGCCGGGACGGCGGGGGTCTATAACATAGGGTATTTCAACGCCTGTTGCCTTTACAAAGGCGTCACGAAGCTGTAAAACGCTCGTTCCGTTGCCTGTGCCTAAGTTAAATGCCTCGCAGCCTTTATTCTTAAGCGCCCAATCTATTGCCTTAACATGGCCTACGGCAAGGTCTACCACATGGATATAATCACGGACGCCCGTGCCGTCAACGGTCTTGTAATCGTTTCCGAAAACATGGAGCTTTTCAAGCTTGCCGACCGCAACCTGTGAGATATACGGCATAAGATTGTTCGGAATACCCTTGGGGTCCTCGCCTATAAGTCCGCTTTTATGCGCACCGATGGGGTTGAAGTAGCGGAGCAACGCTACACACCAGTCGTTATCGGCAGTGAACAAATCGGTAAGTATATTTTCAATGAACAGCTTGGTTCTGCCGTAAGGGTTGATTGCGCCGAGGGGCATACCCTCAACAAGCGGCATCTGAGTAGCAACACCGTAAACGGTTGCGGAGGAAGAAAATACGATTTTCTTTACATTGAATTCCGTCATAACCTCGACAAGCGAAATGGTGTTGATAAGGTTGTTATCATAATACATTATAGGCTCACGGACGGATTCTCCCACAGCCTTTAAGCCGGCAAAATGTATTACCGCTTCAATTTCGTTTTCCTTGAAGATTTTTCTTAAGGCTTCTTTATTCCGTACATCCTCTTTGTAGAATTTTACGGGCTTTCCGGTAATCTTTTCAACACGCTCAAGCGACTTGCTGCTGCTGTTATCAAGATTGTCTATAACAACAACATCATATCCGGCATTCTGCATTTCAATACAGGTATGACTTCCTATAAAACCGGCGCCGCCGGTGATAAGTATGGACATAACATTCCCTCCGTTAAAAGAAGATAATTAACGGTCTTTTAGACCTTGTTAATGATATAACAAAACGGTTGCTTTGTCAAGCAAAACCATGGTGACATCAAATAATTAATATCAAGTTAAAAAATGCAGGGCATATCCTTAAAATATGCCCTGCACAGTGTCTTTTTAACAAATTAAGCTTTGTTAACCGAACCGAAAAGCTCCATTTTTTCCTTAACGGTGTCTTTAATTGCCTGAGCGCCGTCTGCGAGAAGCTTTCTGGGGTCAAAGCCCTTGCCTTCAAGGTCTTTTCCGGCTTCAATATATTTGCGTGTAGCTGCCGCAAAAGCAAGCTGGCACTCTGTATTAACATTGATCTTCGAAACGCCTAAAGAAATGGCTTCCTTAATCATATCTGCCGGTATTCCTGTGCCGCCGTGAAGAACGAGGGGCATTGTTCCGGTAAGCTTTTGAATTTCTGCAAGAGTATCAAAACGGAGACCCTGCCAGTTAGCCGGATATTTGCCGTGAATGTTGCCTATACCTGCAGCGAGCATTGTAACGCCTAAATCGGCAATCATTTTACACTCTTTCGGGTCGGCAACCTCGCCGCCGCCGATAACGCCGTCTTCTTCTCCGCCGATAGCGCCTACCTCAGCCTCAAGCGAGAGACCTAATTTATTGCAGGTTTCAACGAGTTCCTTTGTTTTTGCGATATTTTCCTCAATCGGATAATGTGATCCGTCGAACATTATCGAAGAAAATCCGGCTTCTATGCACTTCTTGGCGCCTTCGTATGAGCCATGGTCAAGATGAAGGGCAACAGGAACGGTGATTTTCATTTCTTCAAGCATTCCGTTAACCATACCGACTACGGTCTTATAGCCGCACATATATTTGCCTGCACCCTCTGAAACACCGAGAATAACAGGTGATTTAAGCTCTTCGGCAGTCTGAAGAATAGCCTTGGTCCATTCAAGGTTATTGATGTTAAACTGACCTACGGCATATTTGCCGGCTTTAGCTTTTGTAAGCATTTCTTTTGCAGATACTAACATAACGATTCCTCCATTGTTAAAAAAATGTCTAACTGTATTTTATACTATAATCATAATAAAATCAAGTACTTATTTGCCGGGGTCTTCGTTTATTACCTCCGGTGGCAATTCAAGAAGGCTTGGGTTCTTAAGATATTTGTTAATTCGTCTGAACGCAAGTGCAAAATAACTGCCGGAACATATGCGTTCGTCCATAACAACACCTAGAGGCATACATTTTTCGAAAACTATTTCGCCGTTTTTGCGTTTTGGTATTTCACGAAGATTTCCGAGTGTTATAAATACGCTTGTAGTGCCGAATTCATAGCAGTGATGGTAAATGTGATTGGTTCTTATTGAGGCGAGGTTTGATATACAAAGACTGTTATGGAAAGGGGACATATCGATTACCTTTTTGGGTAATAAACCGTGCTTATCCATAAATTTAAAAAGACCTACGCCGATACGCAGAACGCCCGGTGCGCCCAAAAGAATTTTAATCATTTTCTCGGTTCCGTTTTTTTCGGGAACATTACGGTTTTCGGAAACATATTCATTTATTTTGTCGTTGACATCAAAAATTGTATCTGACATATTAAAGTACATTTTCGACATAGTGCCGTTGTCCATTTCACCGGATTTAAGCACAACCATTGCAACCGCAAATTCATTCCTGGCATACGGCTTGCAGTTCATAATAAAGCGGTTTAAGAGCGGAAATTCCGCCGCAGTTCTGAGATATGCGGCAATAATAACTCCTAAATGGCTTATAGCAATACCTTGCTTGCGTTTTTCGTTAAGGTACTCCTGGATAGGATCATATGGAATATTCAGGGTTACCATATTCATTGAATCGACCCGTTTGTTCATTACATACGCCGCAACAGTGTACATCGGGTCGGTATTTCTAAGGCGTTTTCCGTCAGCTCTCATCTAAAAACTCCGTTCTGCCGCTTAAAAAAATTCCCCAAGCGACTGTGGTAATAACACTTTGTAAATGATACCACAACTTTTGGGGAATTACAATACTTTTTTAACAATTTGTGAACATTACTATGCCTCCGACTGCTGTTTGCCTGTCGGTATATCTCTTTTGATTTTTTCTTTCTTCCGCTTTGTCTCTTCCGACCTTGACGGAAGTATATACGCAAACGGATAGGCAACGGCGCAAACTGCCAAAGCTGCTATAATATCAACCACCGAATGTTGTTTTAAAAATACGGTTGATATGCTTATCAATACAGTTGAAATAACTATCGGAATCTGAAGTGAAGGCTTTAAAAGCGGCTTGCATTGTCGGGTTGTAAACATAACTGCAAACGAGCCGATGACATGAAGTGAAGGACAGACATTTGTATTAGTATCGAAATTATAGAGATTTTTTACTATGTCTGTAAATATATTGTCACGCAAAAATTCCGTCGGTCTTAATTCCTGCTTGTTAGGATATACAATGTAAATTATTGTGGTTATTGTGTATGTGATAATAATAAAATACATCAGCTTTTTAAATGCGGGCACATCAAAGAAAAGCGTATATATATGTATGCCGACAAGAAACACAAACCAAAAATAATAGGGAATAACAAAGTATTCACAAAAGGGTATCCTACTGTCAAAGGCAATTTCAACAGTATGATAGGAAAGCTTTAACCCACGCTCAAGCAGCAAAAAGGCAAGACCGTAAATCGGCCAATAAAAAAGTAAAAGCAAATGCTTGAATTCCGGCGAGCTGATATTTCCGGGTCTTAATTTTCTATAATCTACCATATGCACGCTCAACATCCTTAAGCACATATTTATATATACATTCGGTTGCATTGCCTGAAAACTCTTCCGCCATTGTTTTTGATATACTGTCAAGCTTGTCGGGATTTTCAAGATATTCACATACTGCGTCACAAAGCTCAATATCACTGTCACGCATATCTGCACAGCCGTTGTTCAAAAAGAATTCTATGTTTCGGGTTTCGCAACCCGGAACCGCATTTATAAACAACATAGGGAGTGCCTTTACGGCGGCTTCGGAAGTGCTGAGTCCGCCCGGCTTTGTAAGAATCAGGTCAGCGGCGTCCATATAAAGAGGCATTTTGTTGGTAAAACCTATTATACGGCAATTTTCCGGAGGCTGTTTCTTTGTCAGTAGCTTAAAGAGCTTCACATTGCTTCCGCAGATAACTATAAGGGTGGCGTTCGGTGACAGATGCTCCGGCAATTCCTCTGCGAGTGACTTTATAGGTCCGCAGCCCATACTGCCGCACATAAGCAATACGGTTTTTTTATCTTCGGGCAGGGAAAGGGTGCGCCTTGCCTCTTTTTTCTCGGTTTTATGATAGAATGCATCTCTTACAGGTATTCCGGACGGTACAAGCTTAGAGGTTTGAATACCGTTTTCGGCAAATTCCGGTATCAGCTTTTCATGTGGGATAAAGTAGGCGTCCATCGAGGTTTGGTTGACACCCGGCGAACAAGTGTAGTCCGTTGCAACAAAGTAGCAGGGGAGAGACAGCTTGCGGCGGCGTCTGAGCTCGGTTACCATCATAGCGGAAAAAACATGCGTACAAATAACAGCGTCGTAGCTGTTTTCCTCCAAAAATACGGACAGTGAATCACAACCCTTTGTTACAAGCTCGTATATAAATGATTCGTCGCCGTTTTTCGGGGGATGATTTTCTTCAAAGCGGTAGCCTACGCCGAAGAGTGTGGGCATTTTTCTGTATATAAAAACATGGCCCTTGCTTATAAGTTTCGATTTTTCGGGCGACCAGAAAGCCAGGGCGTCTTTTATATCGCACTCTGAATTTCGGCTGATGAATTTTTCTTTAATTGCTTTTGCGGCGGAATTATGACCCTCGCCGGTGTTACATGACAGTATCAGCAAACGCACGGTTGGCTTTTTCCTCCCTTTTAAGAAGTCGCTTTTTCAGCTTTATAAGATGCGGACGGTTATACCGCTGTATAAGAATAAACGGCGTATTTAAAACAATGAAAACCGCTATAAGCAGTATACCTATATAATTTTTCCAAATAAAGTAAATGCCAAATGACAGCACGCTTAAACAGCAATGTATACATTCGGCTACGCAGGTTTCCTTAATCAGTGCGCCTACGCTTTCGCCGGTTGCACCGAAGGAAATTTTTTTCGGCAGCATATCACGCATAATGCGGCTCATATCCGGCAGCTTTTCTTTCCATTTTTTTATGCCTATTCGGTCATATATCCTCCCGTTTTTTTCAAACTTAAACGGTTTGTACGGGAAATTTTCTTCATTGAACCAACAACGGGGCAGGGATTCACCGATATAATGGGCAAGAATGCCAATGACAGCCACATAAACTACGCTTATCAAAAGTTTCATTGAGTCCACCGTTCCGTTAATATTAGGCCGGCAGAAAATCGCATACGGAATTTTTCCACCGACCTACATATGATAACATAAAATGCAAGCAGTATCAACAAGTATTTTTTTGTCAGACATTATTTTTTTTGATTGCGTGGTAAAACGAGCTTGCGGAGTTAAAACCGCAGGCAAGTGCGGCTGACTGCACGGTTTCACCGTTTAAAAGCCGTTCATATACTCTTTCTGTGCGGTACTTTAATATGTACTGATGGGGAGTATAATTGTAATTTTTCTTAAATGCTCTTATAAAATAGCTTTCCGAATAGCCGAACTGCTTTGAAAGCTCGGGAATTGATATAGGCTCCCTGTAATGCTGGTGAATGTAATTGAGTATTTCGGAAAAATGAATACGCAGCTTGTCGGACGACATACTGTAATTCTTTTTAATAAGTGCTGTGAGCAAGTTGTCCAAAAGATTAGAGTATACATAGTGTGCGATATTACTTCCGGCGTCCGGAGAGCAGGAAAATTTCTGAATTTCATCAAAAAAGTAAAATGCGAGCGGGCAGGAATCAAGGAATACCGGTACATCATTTAAAAGAGACTCGGGGTAATTCGTTTTAAAATGAACATGCTTGTATTCCCAGATGTCATTTTCGTCAACCCTGTATTCGTGAAGTATACGGCAATCAACAAGCATAACGGAACCCGGAAGCAATAAGTATTCCTTATTATTATATTTAACATGTGCCTGACCGTTTACCGTGAGAATTAACTGATAGTCGTTGCGATCCTTTCTGAGAGTCAGGTGACCGCCGCCTACTGTGTAATGTGCGGCGGCACTGAGATTTAAAAGAGCGGGTTCGTTGTATACGCTGTCAGGCAGATTGACAAGTGAGATCTTATGATTAGGCACAGGAATTTTTGTTTGTGAAAGCATATTTGAAACCGTATTTCTGATTTTTCCGGCCATATAAAAAATGTCCTTATAGTTATAAACAATTTTGATGTTCATTCGAACGCCTACCTAAAAAACAATTTTTTTGTCACTCGAAAATTACGAAAAACAATAATTTTTTTATAAATTCGTGCAAAAAACAAATAAAAGCGGTAACATATATCCATTATACATAAAACTTTTTATAAAATCAACTTGTTTTTTAATCTAAGCATAATATTTATGTAAAAATTGGATAAAAAGGCAACCGATGGAATAATTTTGCAATTAAGGTCAGTTTTTTTGACTAATTGGTAAATTATTCGAATAGACAACTGACAATATAATGTGTAAAATAAAGATGTATCTTTGGATACTTGTGTAAATTGCCGAATCGGGTTCCTGACACGACGGGCAATTCTCTACAAAAAACCGAAAGGAATGATATTATGTTTTCTGCCAAAAAAGCGGTATGCGTAATACTTGCGGCTTTACTGTGCGCGACAGCGGCAGGGTGCGGAGGCGACAGCGGTTCAACGAAAAAGAAGAAGAAAAAGATTATTGTAATTCAGAATCCCGATTCGTCTCAAACCGATACGACAGATTCTTCGGATATTTCGGATGATGACGATTCGTTAAGCTCTGAAGAAAGAGTACGCCGTTCATTATATGTTCCCTCGGAGGAAGAAGAATACAAGGATGTAATCGAACCGGAATATAAGGTTAAGGCGGTATCGTGGGACGGACCTGCCGGTTATACGGTGGTGTATCCTAACGGTTCTAATTACCTTAAAAATGCGGCAAAGCGTATAGCGGAATATTTCAAAAGCAACTGCGGAACCGAGCTTTCGGTTGTAAGTGACGCAACTGCAGAAACCTCAAAGGAAATACTTGTAGGTAATACAAACCGCAGAACCTCATCGCTTTCGGAAAACGAATATGCAGTTACTTTAAGCGGAAGTAAATTGCTTTTTGAAGGCGGACATTATTTAGGGGCAATAAAGGCGGCGACCTGGTTCAGAAGCTTTACATATAAAAAGGGCGAGGTTAACGCTCTTACCGGAAAGTTTGATTTTGAACCCACTAAGGACGGCTACGAATATGTGTGGGGCGATGAGTTCGACGGCGATACGCTTGACAGTACGAAGTGGACGCTTACATCTCATATGACGGGTACCTCGGCACTTAAGCTTTCCGACGATCCGCAGATAATCAATGTATCCGAGGGCAGATTAAAGCTCACCTCACGCCATTGGTTCGATCCGGATGATAAAAATGTTGTATACGGCGTTCCTTATACGGTAATGTCAAAGCTGCATATGAACTTCCAGTACGGTTATCTTGAAATGCGAGCCAGAATCCCGAGCAAGAACGGAGCATGGCCGTCGCTGTGGATTTCCGGTGAAACTGCGGAAGCCGCTAATAAGGACACACCGGCAGGACTTAAGCAAAATATTTACGATACGAAGTTCTCTGCCGAGATTGATATTTTCGAAATATTCTCTTCCGCAATACCGGACACGCTTGTTCCCAATATTCACAAGCACTATATGAAAGATTATAAATCACCCGACGGAAAATCGCATTACGAATATAACAATACAAACGGCAGGGTTTCGGGAAGATACAGAGCGGATGACGGAACAGAGTTCACCGAGAACTACCACCTTATCGGATGCAAGTTTGCCGAGAATGATATAACAATGTATTACGACGGTAAAGAATACTGCACCTTTAATTTGAATGAAAGTATTGACGACGATCCCGATATGAACGATTTCAGAAATCCTCTCTTTATAATGATAAACAATCATATTAAGGAAAAGGATCTTGAATATAATAAATCGACTTTCCCGTTTGAGTACTATATAGACTACATAAGGCTATATCAGAAACCGGGCGAGGGTGGACTTTGGGTTGATGACAATACTTAAGTCACCGACAACGATTATCAGTTCGGGAGGTGAGCGATTATAGCAAAAGAAATACCAAACAGCAATTCCAAAAATAATAACTTAGGAGGAAAGAAAATGAAAAAACTAACAGCAAGCATAATAGCGGGCGCGTTAATGATTTCAGCGATGGGCATAAACGCATTTGCGGCAGAGGCGGCGCAGCCGAGCATAAAAGTATACGGCAATGCGGTACCGTCAAGCGGAGAGACAACGTTCAGCGTAAAGCTTACGGACTTTAGTGCAGTAAAAGGAATGAAGCTTGAAATAGCAAGCGATGCAGGACTTAAACTTACGGACGTAAGCGGAGATATAGTAGAGGCAGGCAACTATAAGGTAACAGACAATAAAATAACAATAGTTGATGTAACAAATAATGTAGGAACAGCAAATATCACCGTAGCAGCAAAGGCAAGCACCGATATAGTAGACAGCGCGGAAATAACCGTTAAGGCAGATTTGGCACAGAACGGAAAGAGCCTTTATGCAGAGGGAACATATAACCTTGTAAACGGTAAGGTAGCTGTAAAAACAGCAGCGGCTACCCAAAAAGTAGAAAAGGCAGAGGACTTAAAGGAAGAGACAGGCTACTTCATCCCCTACGGTTCACTGGGATATACGGAAAACGGAGTATTCAAGGCAATAGATAAGAATGATGACGGAAGCTTCTCGGCAAGCAATTTCCCCACAGACCTTGGCAGTCTCAGCTACAATAAATACAAGCTCCCCGCAAACAAAATAATGACCTTTGGGCAGGGCGAAAGCGAAAAGGTTAAGGGAGCATATCAGTTCGGAACCTACGCGCTTGAGAAAGCGGGAACAAAGTTCGGAACCATGTGTATAGCAGGTCAGTGGACAGAATTTGTAGAGTATTTCAAGAATAACAAGAATATGACCGAAGGCGAAATGCTCAGCGCTATATACAAAGCATACATCGAAAAAATCGATGGTCACAAGTATGTAAATATGACCTGCAACGGCGGAGCCAATAAAATAAGAGTATATGTAGTAGAGAACCAAAAGCAGATGTGGTCATCAAACGAAGCCCGTCAGTTTGCGCTTCAGATAACAAATGTTAAGAATGAAGAGTATGCAGCGGCAGGCTATGCGCTCAATAACGGAACCGCGGTATTCTCAGATACAGTACAGTATCTTAACAATAAGTAGGAGGGATAAAGCAGATGAAAGAATTATTTACGAATCCCGAAATAGAGATATACAAGCTTACCTGCGCCGATGTGGTATGCACATCATTAGTAGATTATGATGACGGCGGAGATATGGGATATGAAGATCCTGACGCTCCAAATTATGATTTCTGATTATGAATAAAAGAAATATAATAATAGCCGCGGTAAGCGCGATAGCGGTAATAATAGCAATAATAGCTGTTATAACGGTAAGCAGCAAAGGCGAGAAAGAAAAGAGCCCGAACGGATCGTATGATGTAAACAGCAAGACAAGTACAAGCGAGACAAAGGAAGACGAAGAGGCGGAAAATAGTAGGGAAAAGTCTTCAAGCGGAGCGGATGTACTTGATGTGGGAGGAAAAGACGATAAGGACGCGCCCACATATGACTTTGATACCGATACGGTAATCGATAGCAGTAAGGGCAGTTCTTCAGCGACAACAAGCGGCATAAATAGCACGCCGTCCGAAAGTAAACCGTCAAGCGACACATCAAAAAAGGATGATAGCAAGAGCGACGGCGAAAAGAAGGACGACAGCAGCTCCGGCAAGGAAACCGGCGCGGGTGAAAACACCACGATGTCCGGCTGGCCGCAGTGGAGCTGAATAAAACACTTTAAATCCGTTTTGCCGATGGCGGATTTACGGATAATTTTAATCGGTAAGTAATGTAAAGGAGAAAGAGTATGATAAAAAGAAATGCTCGTATAGCAGCGTTGTTGATGGCTGTTTTAATGCTCTCTTCAGCAGCAGCTTGCGGAAAGAAGGATACTTCATCCGACAGTTCTGATGATGTTGAAATAGAGTATGTGTATCAAAGCGGTACCGCATCGGGTGACGCTTCAGGTGCAGAGGGCACTGCGGGCGGTGATGCAAGCAAGAACAGTTCAGGCTCAAGTAAGAATAACGCAAAAACCATTAATGACGGAATTAATCCCGAGGATTACCGTGGTACAACAGTTCGTTACGCTACATGGCGTGATCCTAAGCTTTATGAGGACGGACCTGTTGTTGAGGCTTTCCAGAAAAAGTACGGTATAAAGGTACAGGTAGACCTTATTCCGCAGACAGAGTATTTACCGACTCTTACATCAAGAATAGCCTCAGGCGACGCTTCGGATGTTGTGTTCTGTACAGATAAATTCCCTGAAATTATTTCGGTTACGCAGCCGATTGACGCTGCAAAGCTTAACCTTAATGAATCCATATGGGATCAGGGTACAATAAACCTTACCGCAGTAAACGGAAAGAAATATCTTGTTAATACGGTAGGTAATATTTGGAATGAGGTTGACTGCCTCTATTTCAACAAAAAGCTCTTAGAAGAAAATAATATAACAACTCCGGCAGAGTATTACGCCGCCGGCAAATGGACATTTGACGCCATGACAAAGGTTATGCAGGAAGTATCTGCTTTAGGCTCGCAGTATGTGGGCGGCTGTATTAACCTTGAGGGACTTTTGGGCAGTACCGGCTCCGCTTTCTATAAGTTCGAAAACGGTCAGTTCAAAAACGGAACAGACTCTAAGTTTAACGATGTTATGAGATATGTTTCTACAAATGTTAAAAACGGTCTCATTAAGGGTCTTACCGTAACAGAGGTTGCAACAAACTTCCCGACCGGTAAATACGGTATAGCAATTACTCACGCATTCGGTCTTAAGAGCACCGGCGCATTCAGAAAGATGAATCCGAGCGATATCGGCTTTACATATCTTCCCGCATGGGACGCTAACTCAAAGGTACAGACCACCTCTATTGTAAGAGGCTGGGGACTCTGCATCGGCGCTAAGAACCCGGTAGCGGCAGGTATCTTTATGAGATATTACACTGATGTTGATAATTACAATACATCATCTGCATTCCTTAATTCTGAGGCAGAAAGCTTCTTCTTCAAGCTTACCGCGGCGGACACCACAAACAGAACCTATTATTTCTTAACCTCTATTTCTTCTCTTACAGGTTCTACCGCACTTGATTATTTCTATCTTCCTAAGGAAGACCCGAATCAGGTTGCTACAAAGATTGCTTCGCTTCAGAACTCCATTAATGCAAATGTTGCAAAGGCAAACGAATTCTTGAAAAGCAAAAAATAATAGTTTTGCTTGAAAAGCATTATTAAAATCAATAATATTTCGAAAGAAGGCATATGAAAATGAAAAAAACATTTAAAAACATTTTCGGCTTTAAAGCTTTCTCTGTCCTGCTTTCGTTATCCCTCTTGCTCGGCGCGCTTTGGTGCGTTCCGGCATTTGCGGAAGATGAAGGCACTAAAGTGAATGTTTGGGACGGTAAATCTGCCGATTTTACCGAAGGTGACGGCAGTGCGGCTAAACCTTATAAAATAACAAACGGCGGACAGCTGTATAATATGGCTAAGAGCGAAGGTAAGGACAG